>JARRQM010000181.1:0-4567 GCA_037381765.1 Kineosporiaceae bacterium | reverse complement strand
TCACTGATACCGCTACCGCGTCGGTGATCCGCGACGGCGACCTGTACAGCGGGGTCCGGGTCACCATGCACACCCGCGTCGCCGCGGCCGCGGTGAAGCTGCAACTCGACGTCAGCACCAGCGACCCGGTCACCCCTGCGCCCCAGCAGATCACGTACCCGACCCTGCGCGATGTCCACCCTGAAGTGCACATCCTGGGCTACCCGCTGCCGAGCGTTCTGGCCGAGAAGCTGTGCACCGCCGTCGATCTCGGAGCCGGGAACTCCCGGGTCCGCGACTACGCCGACCTGTGGACCCTCACCGGTACCCAAGACCTGGACGCCGCTGACCTCACCCCCGCGCTGGCCGCGACCGCAAGACACCGCGGGGTCAGCCTGCGTGCCCTGACAGCCGCGATCGGCAACCGGACCGGCCCTGCCTACCCCACGGCCCGCGCCGCCACCTACACCGCCTACCGCCGCCGACTCGGCCCCGGCGCAGACCGTCTACCGGTCGACTTCACCACCGTGGTGGCCGACGTGGTCGCCTTCGCCGACCCGCTGCTCGAAGGCACCCTTCCCGCCGGTGCGCGGTGGCGCCCCGAACTCCGCGCCTGGCAAACCTGACCCCGCGCTCACGCCCTCCACCACCCCGGACGGCAGCTTCCGGCCGGCCACCGCGGGATCCCCGCAAGGATCGACGCCGAGGCGGCCTCGGCAGCGCCCCACCAGTGGCCTGGGCAGGAACTGACAACGCCAGCACAATGACACACGGTTTCCGAGCATCTAACACGCGCCTGCCAGGATTGTGTTGCTGGTCAACGGGTTCGTAGCATCCAGTGAGCACCGGTGCGCTTCCTCAACCGCGTGTCGGAGGTTCGAGTCCTCTCGGGGGCACCCAGGTCGGGGGGCCGGAAACCCGGGCCTGACCAGCGACGGAACCGTGAGACCCCTCAGTGATAGTGTCCGGTTATGTCCGGCCCGCGGTGGCCGATTGCGGATGTCCGCCCCGAATACGCCCCGAAGTTGGGGGCGAGTTTCGCCTCTTCCCACGTGCGGCGATCACTACCGGGTGTCTTTGACGGAGGTAAGCAGAGTGACGGGTCGACCGTGGACGTCGGTGGTTTTGCCTGTGGGCATGACGGTCACCGGGGCTGCGGTTGCAGCGCTCACCCAGTCCGGGGACCTGACACCGGGGTGGCAGTCGGGCGGGGTGATCGGAGTGGGGGCTCTGGTCGGGAGCGGACTGGGTCTCCTGTTGGCACGCAAGGAGCAGGCGCGGGTGGCTGCCGCGGAGGCGGTGGAGGCCCGGGCTCGGGTGCTGGAGTTGTTCCCGCTGGAACTCCCCCCGGAGGTGCTGACGGATGCCCGGCCATCGGCTGTGCTACGGGCCGAACGTGCGGTAGCCCCGTTCCGGGGCCGGCGCGGGGTGTTCACAGATCTGAGCGGCGAAGAGAACCAGGGAGCACTGGACGAGTTGCTGGACTGGTGCCTCACCGGAACGCAGCAGCTGTGTCTGCTGTCGGGACCGCCGTTGGTGGGCAAGACCCGGTTGACGATGCGGCTGGCGGAACTGTTGCCGCCGGACTGGACGGCCGGTCGGCTGCGCCCGCACGCGGGAAAGCAGGCATACGCAGCGATACGGGCCTGCCCGGGGCCCCATCTTGTGGTGGTGGACCTGCCTCGGTGGCAGGCGGATCAGCGGGCATTCCTGGATGCCGTAGTCGATGCCTCAGACACCCGGGTCCGGGTAATCGTGGTCTCGAGGACTCCGGGCCTGCCCGAGGTCTTCAAGGCCGACCTGTCTCCCAATACGACCCGGTGGGAGGTCAGCCTCGCAGCCCGGGTGCATCTGATGCCCGAGGGCGAAGCGGGGGACCTGGCCCGCTGGTACGGCGAAGCCGTGACCGCGTTCGCGCAGGCCACGGGCCGTGGGCCCCGGGTGGTTCCGTCGCGAGGACCGCAAACGGGTACCCCGATCGGCGGTGTACAGGCACGTGCCCTCGTCGAGGTCCTAGGCGATGGGGCGCCAGGTGATGGACCGGTCACAGCCTCGGCCCACACCGAGGTCGCGGCCGCCCTTGCCGCCCACGAGGAGGCCTTCTGGCCGGCGGTGTCCGGCACCAGTCCGGTAGGCCAGGAGTTGCGTCGGGAATGTGTGGCGGCGGTACTGCTGTTCCGGCCCGACGGTCGCGAAGAGACGGTCCGGGTGCTGCGACGGCTGCCTGATCTGTCCGGGGCTCTCGGGGAGCGGGTGCGGGCGCTGGCGTCCTGGGTCGAGCGGCTCTACCCCGGCGCGACGGATGGCTCCGTGGCTGCCCCCGAACCGGAGCTGTTGGCGCATGTCCTGACGGTACCGGTTCTCGCACGCGCGTCCCCACAGACGCGCGCCGGCCTGTTCGGTGCGCTTGGACCGCGGCAGCTGGCCGAGGTCGTCGGTTTCCTCCTGACCGCTGCACCCGACTTTCCCGAGGCTGTCCCGCTCATCGAGGAAGCCATCCGCCTCAACGGCGCCGAGCCCAGCGTCTCCACGCTCTACGTGGGACTGTTCACCGTCTCGGTGTCCCGTCGCACCGACGAGATCCTCACCGAACTGATCACGAATGCCTCTCTCAGCCGCGCCCAGGTAGACGGTCTGAAGTCGGTGCTCCTCCCGGTCGAGGCCTACCCCCGGACCTGGGTGGCGCTGCAGGAACGCGTCGTTCGGCTCGCGAGGGCAAGCGACGACCCCGCTGCCCTGGCCGCCTCGTTGAACAACCTCGGGAACCGTTTGTCGGAGGTGGGCCGCCCCGAGGACGCCCTGGCCCCCACCGAAGAAGCCCTCACCATCCACCGGAGCCTGGCCAAGACCAACCCCACCGCCCACCTACCCGACCTCGCCACCTCGTTGAACGACCTCGGGTTCTTCCTATCGGCGGTGGGCCGCCGCGAGGACGCCCTGGCCCCCACCGAAGAAGCCATCACCATCCGCCGGAGCCTGGCCGAGACCAAACCCGCCATCTACCTACCTGACCTCGCCATGTCGTTGCACAACTTCGGGGCCGACTTGTCGGCGGTGGGCCGCCGCGAGGACGCCTTGGCCCCCACCGAAGAAGCTGTCACCCTCTACCGGCAACTGGCCGAGACCAACCCCGCCGCCCACGGTGAGCGGCTCAGGATGGCTGAACAGAACCTGCGCGATCTGCTTCGTGTTCTCGGTGTCGAGTCCGACGATGTCATGCCCGACCTACGCGCCCATCCGTTGGAAACCGGCGGCCAGACCACGCAGACGGCGGGGACTCCCCTGGCCGAGGACGGATAGGCCGGCGCTCTCCCGGCCCGGGGGGCGACCTCGGGGGCAGAGACACCGGCGTTGAGCCAGAGGGTGACGCCGCCGTGGCGGAGGTCATAGGGGCGGGCTGCCAGGGGCGACAAGGACTGGACCAGGATGGGCCCGTCAGCGACCTCGTCCAGTGGAGTCCCCACCCGGTGAGCCCGAGTCACGAGCCTTTCTCGCTGCGGTGCTGCAATGCCTGGAGGGAAACGGAGCGGCCGGAGGAGGGGGCACATACTTCAGGCGAGGCGGTTCAGGTTGGCCGTTACCAACGGGGCCAGGTCCGGCCCGTCCCTGGTGGGTAGCTGCGCTGCCGCTACTCGGAGTCGTTCGGTCACCTCCGTGACGGTGCGCGCGGCCAACAGCGGTCCCAGGCCCCAGTGACGTGCCTCGCGGATCAGGTCCTCACGGGTCACGTCGCTCAGCAGGGTCCGGCCGTTGATGTGCATGGCGGCGGTAGGTCGCCGTTGCGGCCACAGTGCCGTGGGGACCGTGTCGTACAGGGGGGCCAGCGAGACGTGTTCGGCCGTGGGGTGCAGCAGCGAGATGTTCTTGCCGTGGGCGTCCGCATCACCGATGGTCACGGTGAAGCAGGACGGCTAACCGCTGCGGGCCGAGCCAAACCGCCAGGTGCTTGATGCGCGCCATCAGAGCCTCCCTGACTCGTGGGCGCTCCCGACCTCGCGGGCACTATCGGAGAGTTCGACAACCAGCCGGGCACCAAGACGCCGCAGCAGCCGCAGGCTCCGGTCGAGCAGCAGCGTGCTCAGGCCGGCCTCGAGCTTGGCCAGGTAGGTCCGCTCCACACCCGACCCCTCGGCCAGCTGCGCCTGTGTCATCCCGAGGGCCCGGCGCGCCTCCGACACCGCCAGGCCCAGATCCTCCGCTCGCCGGATCTCGATCCTCTGCACGCCGACCCATCTCCCAAGGAGGTCACCGAAGTGCTGTTATCCGCACAACCACCTCAGATCATGACTGTACTATTATCCGCACAATGCCTCGCCGAACGCTCATGTGCAATTATCAGCACACCCTCGTGGGAACATGACCCGAGCGAGTCCCTGCGCCTGTGTCCGCAGCCGCCTCGGCCCCCATCGAGGGCGGCGTGGAATTCCTCATCGGTACCGCCACCACGTCGGCGATCCGCGACGGCGACCAGCACGGCGGGGTTCGGGCCGTCCTGCATTCCCGTGTCGCGCTGGTCATGTGGTCGGCGTTGACGTCGCCGAACACCACCCGGCGACGGAGTTCACCATCACGCATGGCGTAAACGGAG
>JARRQM010000180.1:0-4597 GCA_037381765.1 Kineosporiaceae bacterium | reverse complement strand
GTTCGTGTTCTGTTGGTAGCTGTTCGTAGTCGACCTGTGGTCGGGTCACCGGCAGGAAAGGGTCCACCAGATGAGTCAGACCGTCGTCGAAGCCGCCGAGGGACGACAACCGCTGGCTTCCCGCGTGATCGTGGAACGTGCGGTGATGTGGCTGCTGGTCGCCGCGCTCGCGGTCTGGCTGTTCCTCGCGGCCTACCGTTCGCCGCGTCCCTTCCTCACCGCAACGATCGAGGGGCTGAACAACGGGGCCCTCTTCGCCCTCATCGCCCTCGGGTACACCCTCGTCTACGGCATCATCGAGCTGATCAACTTCAGTCACGGTGACCTGTTCATGATGGCCACGGTGCTCAGCGGGCTCTGGGTGGTGTCGCTATTCCACGCGACCACCGCCTCGGTGTCGAGCTTCCTGGTGATCTTCGCCGGCTTGCTCGTCGTGATGACCTTCGGGGCCGGGGTGAACACCCTGGCCGAACGGCTCGCCTACCGGCGGCTGCGGAGAGCACCGAAACTCGCCCCGATGATCACCGCGGTCGGCCTCAGCTTCGTCTACCAGTGGGTCGGCATCAACCGGAACGGGTCCGGGCAACGCAACTGGATCCGGATCCTCGGGGACAGCGGGTTCACCGTGGCCCAGGTCCACGTGCGCTGGATGACCGTGATCGTCATCGCCGTGACCATTCCCCTGCTGCTCGGGATGACCTGGATCATCCAGCGCACCCGAGTCGGCAAGGCGATGCGGGCCACCGCGCAGGACCAGGACGCGGCCCGGCTGATGGGTATCGACGTGGACCGGACCATCGCCTACACCTTCGCCATGGGCGGGGCCCTGGCCGGTGCCGCTGGCATGCTCTACCTGGAGTCGCTCGGCACCACCCGCTATGACGCGGGCTTCCGGCTCGGGCTCATCGCCTTCACCGCCGCGGTGCTCGGCGGGATCGGCAACCTCAACGGTGCCGTTCTCGGCGGTTTTCTCATCGGCTTGATCAGCAGCTACAACGACGGTTTCGGACTGGGGAACCAGTGGTCGCAGACCGCGGTGTTCACCATCCTCATCCTGCTCATGGTGTTCAAGCCCGAGGGTCTGCTCGGCCAGGTCACGACGGAGAAGGTCTAGCGATGTCCACCTCTGCAACCGGTGCCGGGAAACGGCTCCCCCTGCTGCACGGTCAGCGGCCATGGGCCCTGGGGTTCCTCGGCGGTGTCGTGTTCATCTTCACGCTCTACCAGTGGGTCATCCCGAGTTCCGCGGACTCGGTGCAGACCTTCTTCCAGTCCTGGCTGCCGATGAGCGCGCTGAACACCAGCGTGATCTGGGCGATCTGCGCGATCGGGTTGAACATCGTGGTCGGCTACGCCGGCCTGCTCGACCTCGGCTACGTCGCCTTCTGGGCGATCGGCGGCTACGTGGCGGGCTGGTTCATGTCCCCGTTCGTTTCCCAGATGTGGCCGAGCTGGCGTGACGTCGAGGTGAACGTTTTCGGGCACCCCGCCATCGGGCAGAACGGCGGCGTACATGTGAGCTTCTGGCTCGTGCTTCCCCTCGCCGGCCTGTTCACGGCCTTCTGGGGGCTCATCATCGGCGCCCCGACCCTACGGCTGAAGAGCGACTACCTGGCCCTGGTCACCCTCGGATTCGGCGAGATCATCCCCGAGGTGTTCCGCAACGGGGACAACATCTACGGGTTCAACCTGTCCAACGGCGACCTCGGGATCGGCCCGCTGGACCCGATCGCGCTCGGGCCGCTGGCGACGATCCCCGGGGTGCCCAGCGTTCTCGGGCCGTTCGATCTCACCTTCAAGTTCCTCGTCTACGCCTTCCTGGTTGCCGTGGCAATCTTCATCTCGCTGCGGATCCGGGAGGGCCGGCTCGGCCGGGCCTGGCTGGCGATCCGGGAGGATGAGCTCGCGGCGAGCATGATGGGGGTTCCGCTGATGCGGGCGAAACTGTCCGCATACGCGGTGGGCGCCTTCATCGGCGGGGTCGGCGGGGTCGCCTTCGCCACGAGTAACGGGTCCGGGCACATCACCCAGTCCGACTTCTCCTTCCAGAACTCGATCACCTTGCTCGCCATGGTGATCCTCGGTGGGATGGGGAATGTCTGGGGGGTGCTCATCGGCGCACTCATCCTGTCCTGGATCAACCTCGTCGGGTTGCACCAGGTCGGCAGCGTGATCAACGACCTGCTGCATACCGATATCGACTTCCCGTCCTTCAACTTCCTGGTGTTCGGGGCGATTCTCATCTTGATGATGCTCTTCCGCCGGGAAGGGCTGATCCCGGAGTCGCGGACCCGACAGATCCTCAGGGAACCCGAGCGCGGGGAGTTGGAGTCTGTCGGCGCCGACCTCGAAGGAGACCCGGCATGAGCACCGGTACCAAGACCGAGACCGTGGTCACCGCCCCGGCCCTCGTCGCGGACCGGATCACCGTCCGCTTCGGCGGGCTGGTCGCGGTGGGCGACGTGTCCTTCACCATCCCGGAGGGGGCGATCGTCAGCCTCATCGGGCCGAACGGCGCGGGAAAGACGACCTTCTTCAACGTGCTCACCGGCCTGTACAAGCCGAGTGCGGGACGGGTCCGGCTCGGCGAGCGGGACGTCACCGGGTTGACTCCACACCGCATCGCCTCCCTCGGACTGGCCCGGACCTTCCAGAACATCCGGCTGTTCAACCTGATGACCGCCGAGGAGAACGTCCTGGTCGCGATGCACTCGCACATGCGCTCGGGGATCCTGCGTACCGTGCTGCGCACGCCCGGCCAGCGACGGGAGGAGCGGGAGGGCCGGGAGTTCGCCCGGGAGCTGCTCGACTTCGTCGGGATCGGCAAGAGCGCCAACGACTACGCGCGCAACCTCTCCTACGGTGATCAGCGCCGGTTGGAGGTCGCCCGGGCGCTGGCCCTGCGGCCCCGGGTGCTCCTGCTCGACGAGCCGACCGCGGGGATGAACCCGCAGGAGTCCGCGCGTTTCGTCGACTTCGTGCACCGGGTACGCGACGAGCGGGAGGTGTCGGTCCTGCTCATCGAGCACGACATGAGTGTCGTCATGCGGGTGAGTGAACGGGTCACCGTTCTCGACCAGGGCGAGAAGATCGCCGAGGGCGCACCGGAGGACATCAAGAGCAACGAGCGGGTGGTCGAGGCCTACCTCGGCAAGTCCGGGACCGACGGCTACCACGGAGGTGACCGGTGAGCGAGCAGAACGTGCAGCCCGAGCAGAGTGACCAGCCCGAGCAGAACGATCAGCCCGAGCAGGGGGCCCAGCCGGAGCAGAACGGCCAGCCCGAGCAGAACGGCCAGCCCGAGCAGGGGGCCCAGCCGGAGCAGCTCGACCAGGAGACGGGGGCGACCCGGTCCGGTCCGGTCCTGCTGGCCGTGCAGGACCTCCACGTCTCCTACGGCAACATCGCCGCGGTGAAGGGCCTGACCTTCGAGGTCCGGGCCGGTGAGATCGTCACGTTGATCGGCTCCAACGGCGCGGGGAAGTCGACGACCCTGCGCACCGTGTCCGGGCTTCTGGGACCGCGTTCCGGGTCGATCGTTTTCGACGGCCGGAAGATCAACGGCATGCCGGGGAACAAGGTCGTCGCTGCCGGGATCTGCCATGCCCCCGAGGGGCGGCGGATCTTCCCCCGGATGACGGTCATGGAGAACCTCGAACTCGGGGCCTTCCTCCGGGACGACAAGGATGCTGTCACCCAGGACCTCGATCGGGTCCTCACCTTGTTCCCGCGGCTCAAGGAACGCATCACGCAGAAGGCGGGCACGATGTCCGGCGGCGAGCAGCAGATGCTCGCGGTGGGCCGGGCCCTGATGGGCAACCCGAAGCTGCTCCTGCTGGACGAACCCTCGATGGGTCTCGCCCCGGTACTGGTCGACCTCGTCTTCGACACCATCCAGACGATCCGGGACCAGGGCACGACGATCCTCCTCGTCGAGCAGAACGCGCTGGCCGCGCTGCGTATCGCCGACTATGCCTACGAGCTCGAATCGGGGGCGTTGAAGTTGGCCGGACCGGCGCGGGAACTTGCCGACGACGAGGATGTGATCCGGGCCTACCTGGGCGGCTGAGCGGCCTGACCGGGCCGGGACCGGAACGATTCCCGGGGGGTCCTTCCCGGGGTCCGGGGGAGGTCGTAGGCTCTGTGCCGCGCCGACGGGCCTGGGGGGCCGGACCTGTCGGGACGGTGACCGTACGACCGGTCGAGGAGCCTGCTGTGACCCGTCCCCCCGTTGATGTCCGACCGGCCGGCCTCGCGGACGTCGACGACCTCGTGCAGTTGTGGACCTCCGCGCGCGAGGAGCTGGCCCGCAACGGGCGCCCCTTGGGGGCCGCCGACGCCGAGGGGCTGCGCCGCCGCCTGGCCACGGCCTTGGCGGAGGACGGCCTGCAGGTGGTCCTCGCCCGGTGGGCGGGCCGCCCGGCCGGGTACGCCCTGATGCGGGTGGCCGCCCTCGCCCCCCTGCTGGACGGGGTGGTCCTGCACGTCGACCACCTGTTCGTGCTGCCGGAGCTGCGCCGGCACGGGATCGCCCGGGCCCTGCACGCCATGGTGGCGGGGACCGCGGAGCGGCTCGGCGCCGACCAGGTGGTCGCCG
>JARRQM010000179.1:0-7473 GCA_037381765.1 Kineosporiaceae bacterium | reverse complement strand
GCGAGAACCGCGGGACCGGTCGGACGGGGCCCGGATACGCAGGAGCGTCCCGCGGACCGGGCCCGACGGCCGAGCCGGCCCCGGTCGAGCACCACCACCGATCGCGCCTCGACCCGCAACCAGCCGCGGGCCGCGAAGTCGCCGAGCGCCTTGTTCACCGTCTCCCGGCAAGAGCCGACGAGCTGGGCGAGCTCATCCTGGGTGAGGTCATGTTCCACCCGGACCCCGAGGCTGGTGCGCCGGCCGAACCGGTCGGCGAGGGAGAGCACTTCCCGGGCCACCCGGGCGGCCACCTCGGAATACGTTCGTTCGGTCAGCGAGTCGTTGGCGCACCGGACCCGCCGGGCCAGCACCTTGAGCAGCGGGAGCACCGCCATCGGGTTCTCGTCCAGCCACTCGGTGAGCACCAGGGTCGGCACGCCGAGCAGCACGACATCGGTCACCGCGATCGCCGACACCGCATTCGGCTGGTCGTCGAGCACGCAGGCCTCACCGAGCACGTCGCCGGACCCGAGCAGAGCGACGATGCTCTCCCGCCCGTCCGGAGCCCGCCGCTGCAACTTGACCTTGCCCTCCTCAAGCAGGAAGAGCTGATCGGTGTGCATCCCCTGGCGGTAGGCCGCCTTCCCGCGGGACAGTTCCACCCGGGTGACCCGCTGCCGCAACATGGGCGAGGCGAACGGGTCGAGCAGGCCCAGGACATGTGGCGCCGCGGGGATCTCATCGAAGTACCCCATGGGGTATGTTAAACACGTCTGACGTGGTCTGCGTCACTCAGAGACCGGGTGGGGCGTCACCGCCAGGGCAGATGCAGACCGGGGAGCCGGCACCCCACCAGGCGGCTGGGTCCGCTACCGGCGACGGTTCCCGGACCGACCGGGGGCAACTCCGCGAGCTTGTCCACCGGCATCGGACGGCCGAGGAAGTACCCCTGCGCCGCGGAGCAGCCCAGCTCGCGGAGCACGTCGAGGCAGCTCACCCGCTCGACCCCCTCGGCGAGCGTGTGCAGGCCGAGGGAATTGACCAGCTCGATGAGGCTGCGCAAGATGTTCCGGTCCCGGGCCGAATCGGCGGCCCCGACGACGAAAGACCGGTCGATCTTCACCCCGTCCACCGGCAGTTTGCGCAACCGGGCCAGCGAGGAATGCCCCGTCCCGAAGTCGTCGATCCAGGTCGGCACCCCGATGGCACGCAACTGTTCGATCATGTCCGCGGCGGCCGGGTAATCCACCATGATCATGGATTCGGTGATCTCGGCGACCAGCCGGCCCGGCCCCACCCCGAACTCCTCCAGGGTCGCGGCCAGCCAACCGACCAGATCGGCCTCGTAGAGGTTGCGCACCGACAGGTTCACCGACACTTCGAGGTCCGGCCACGGCTCGCCGAGCGAGGCGATCTCGGTGAGCGCCTGCCGGATCACCCACCGGGTCAACGGCTTGATCTGCCCGGATACCTCGGCGAGCTCGACGAACCGGGCCGGCGGGATCAGCCCGAGCCGCGGATGCCGCCACCGGACGAGTGCCTCGGTGCCGAGCAGCCGGCCGGTCGCCACGTCGAACAGCGGCTGATGGTGCAGCAGCAGTTGCCCCTGGTCGATGGCGGTGTCGAGGTCGCCGAGCAGGGTCAGCCGCTCCGTCCCGTACAGATCGATCGAGGAGTCGTAGCGCAGCGGCTCCTTCCCGTGCGCCTTCGCCCGGTACATCGCCAGGTCCGCGCAGCGGACGAGTTCCTCGGCGCTGCCCGCATCCTGCGGGTACAGGGCGACCCCCACGCTGGCCCGCACCCGCAACCGCAGATCCCCGACGTGCACCGGCCGGTTGACGAGTTCGGCGATCCGCCGGCCCGCCTCGGCGACCGCCTCGGGCTCGCTGCGGGGCAGGATGAGCGCGAACTCGTCGCCGCCGAGCCGGGCCACGGCGTCATCCTCGCCGAGCGATTCCCGCAGCCGCTGACTCACCCGGCGGAGCAGGTCGTCCCCGGTGTGGTGACCGAGGGAATCGTTGATCTCCTTGAAGTCGTCGAGGTCGAGGATCAGCACCGCCGTCGTCCCCGGGCCACTTCCTGGGCCGGCAGCAGCACCGACCCCGGCCCCCGCGTCGGCCCCGGCCCCCGCGTCGGTTCCGGCCCCCGCGTCGGTTCCGGCAAGGCGGTTGCGCAGCTCCTCCAGGAAGGCCCGGCGGTTCGGCAGCCCGGTGAGTTCATCGGTACGCGCCTGGGTGTGCATCCGGCGGCCGTGCTCCACCCGTTCGGTGACGTCGATGAGGTCGACCGCGCAAGTTCCGTCGTCGATCCGGCGGCCGACGACCTGGTAGACGAGGCCATTGGTGCCCACGCTCTCGGTCATCGCCTCCGTGACGGACCCCGGCTCGGCCGGTACGGAAACCCCGAACAGGGCGTCCAGCAGCGCACCCCCGAACACCGGATGATCGTCCAGGCCACTGCCCACGGCTTCCGGGCCGAGCCCGAGGATGTCCTGGCAGGCCGGGTTCATCGCCTCGATCACCCGTCCCCGCGGGGTGCACCGGAGAACCAGGTGCCCGATCGGGGACTGCGCGACGAGGTGACCGAAGGCAAGGGCCTCGCGCTCGACCTCGACCTGCCCGGTCCGGTCCAGCAGCACCCCGACGGAGAAGGCGCGCCGCCCCTGCCGGTCGAGGACCTCGGAGACCCGGTTCTCCATCCACCGCCATCCGCCGTCCCGGTGCCGGACCCGGAACAGGGCCGGCCCCGGGGCCTCGGTGGCGTCCAGGGACGCCGGGGCACGGTCCTCCGGGTGCACGACGGAAGTCCAGAACCCGGGCTCCGCCCAGTCCGGCACGGGGTAGCCGAGCAACCGTTGCGCGGCCGGAGACACCTTGAGACCGCCGCCGGGTATCTCCTCCCAGACGATCGCGTCGACCCGTTCGCCGACGAGTTCCTCGCGTTCCGCGGCGAGCCGGGCACCGATGTTCAACCGGACGGTGCGCAGCACGAAGATCCCGCCGAGCAGGCAGTAGGCGACGACCGCCGGGGTGATCCGGGCCTCGTCGTGGTACCGGACCATCAGCCCGACCGCCCCGAGCACCTCAAGGTAGGAGCCGACGGCCGGCAGCGGCCGGAAGGTCGCCGCCCACCCGAGCACGGCCACCCCGATGACCAGGACGAGTACCGGGGCCAGCCCGAGCGCGGACATGACCAGGAACGCCCCGGCGTCGAGGACGGTGACCAGCCCCGCCCGGCGCGGCGCCCGGGCCGCGGTCCCGTGCGCGACCACCTGCGCGGCGAACATCACCGCGGCGAGCATCTGGGGCCGCTGCCACCCGTCCTGGACCAGGCCGACGGCGAGTCCGGTGGACACCGCGATATGCCGGGCCCACCACATGTACCGGCACAGTTCCAGCTGGCGGACCTCATCCGAACTCGACCGGGTCAGGCCGTCCCGGCCGAGCACACGCCACAGCGACCCGCTCGCGCCGACCAAACCCGACCAGTCCACCCCCGGAGGATCGGCCCGACCGTCCCCGGTCTTGAACCGGTGCCCGACCCCGTCCGCTCCGAGAACCTGTCGACCGGTTCGCGCGTGAGCGCGGCCGACCGCAGGACCGATCACTTCCTACCGGGCATTCCGGTGCCGCCGGGCCCGCAGGAGCCCGGCGGTTCGCTGGGAGCCCGCCCGTTCGCTGGGAGCCCGCCGCGAACCGGCGGTGAGTTCGCCGGGAGTCGCCGAGGGGCGGTCGCCATCCCCGGGGTGGACAGGCGAAGATGGGAACATGCGGAGCCGACGGTGAACGAGGATGTCGAGGGCGGGCGACCCCTGCTCCGGGGGCGGGTGTTCGGCTTCCCGGTGCATATCGACCTGTCCTTCCCCATCATCATGGCGGTGATCGGCTACCTGATGATCCCGGCCGGGTACCGGCAGCAGGACCTGGTCATCTGGATGGCCCTCTGGCTGGTGATCGCCACCGCATCGCTCCTGCTGCACGAGCTCGGCCACGCGCTGGCGGCCCGCGCCGCCGGAGCCCACCCACGGATCACCCTGACCGGATTCGGCGGGGTGACCAGCTTCGTCCCGCCGCAGCCACTGTCCCGGGCACGTTCCCTGGGGATCTCCCTGGCCGGTCCGGTCGCCGGGCTCGCCGTCGGCGGCCTGCTCCTCGCCGGCTACACGACGCTGGGGTCCGGACTCACCGCGGGCGGGTGGCCGCTCGCCGCCCTCGAAATCGGCGTATTCACCAGCATCGTCTGGTCGGTACTCAACCTCCTTCCGGTGCTGCCACTGGACGGCGGCCAGGCGATGCGGGAACTCCTCCCGGGCGATCCCGCCCAGCGCTTCCGGCGGGCCTCCGCGGTGTCGGTGGGGACGGCGGCACTGCTCGCCGTGGTCGCGCTCGGCTACCTGGGGCAGCCGTTCATCGCCGCGCTGATGGCCTTCTTCGCCCTGTCGAACGTGCTCGCCCTGCGTGCCTTGGCGAAGGCGCCCGAGGGCACCGGACCGGAAGCCGCCACCACCCCCGAACAGGCCGTGGTCGCCCTGCTCTGGCAGGGCCGCTTCGAGCGGGCCCGGCAACTCCTCGCCACGCTCCCCCCGGACCGGCCCGCCGACCTGCTCGTACACGGCGCCGTCCTGGCCCTCACCGGCGACCCGGTACAGGGTCGGGCCCTGCTCGACCAGGAAGTGGCCCGCCGCGCCGGCGACCGGGACGCCGTGGCCGTCCTCGCCCTCACCCTCGGGCTGCTGCACGACTGGGACGGGCTGGTCGCGGTACTCCAGGGACCGTCCGGACCGGACCTGCCCGCCTCCGTCATCGCCCGGACCGTCCAGGAGGCCCGGGGTGTCGGCCGTGACGACATCGCCGGACGTCTGGACGTCCTCGGCGACCGGAACCGCGGTGTGGGTGGGGGGCCGGGGCCGGACGGCGACCGCACCTGAACGCGTGTCTTCGCCCCCGGTCGGGCTCCTGCCCCCGGTCGGGCCCCTGCCTCCGGTCGGGCCCCTGCCCGCATCGTGCCGCACGGCCCGCCCCGGCCGGGGTCAGCCGTGGCTCTGCCGCCGGGTGACCGTCTGCAGGGTGCGCACCGTCTGCGGTTCCTGCCGGTCGAGACGGGAGACGAGGGCGAGGAACACCCCGGCGGTGGTGAACGCGTCACCGAGGGCGTGATGTGGGGTGTGTACCGGGAGCCGGAGCGCCCCGGCGAGCCGCTCCAACCGGGGTTCGGCCTCGGCGAGCGGATCGGCCAACCCCACCTCCCGGGCCAGGGCCGCCGTGTCGACGACGGGGCCGTCCAGCCGGATCCGTTCCGGGGCGAAGGCCCGGCGCAGGAAGGCCAGTTCGACCCAGGCCGCGTGGGCGACGAGCACCCGCCCGTCCAGCAGGTCGGCGATCCGGCGGGCGCAGACGTCCACCCCGGGAGCCCCGGCGAGGCTCCCGGACGATCACCGCCCCGTAGGAGATGATCTCGTCCCGGCGCAGGTCGAGTCCGGTGGTTTCGAGGTCGACGACGACGAACTCCGCCTCCCGCCAGCCGCGTTCGGCCGCCGCCCAACCGGGAACGGTCCGGCGGCCCCGCCCGGCCCCCACACGTACCGAATCCCACCGGGTGAACCTCACCCCCACCTCGCCTGCCACTGCGAACCCAGCCGGTCCTGGACGTGGGCGATGGCCCGGAAGGACTCCCGCAGGTGCCGGCGGGTCAGCGAGTCGAGTTCGGCCGGGGAGACGTAGGTGGACGGGGCGACCCCGGCCCGGAGCGCCGTGATCTCCTGTTCCATGAGCAGCCCGTACAGATGCTCGAAGGCCCCGACCAGGGAGTCCGCCTCGTCGACGGTGAACATCCCCTCCGCGGCCCCCCGGTGCAGCCGCTGCACGGTCGTCCCGTGCCGGTCCCCGGTGACCACGGCGACCCAGCGGCCGAGTGAGGTGACCGGCCGCAACCCGCCCCGTTTCAGGCTGAGCTGGCCCCGGTGCTCCCCGGAATGTTCGACGACGAAGTCGCGGACGAACCCGGTCGGCGGGCGCGAGGACAGGGTGTAGTCCAGCAGCGCCCGGCGGAACTGGGGGGTCCGGGTAGCCTGGAGCATACGTTCCGCGACGGCCCGGCCCAGCCCCATCTCGTTGATCGGCCGGGAATCCGCGAGCATGGTGGCGAGCAGCAACGCGCCGTCCCCGGACAGCTCCCGGATCCAGGTCGTCGCCGCCGTCGTCCACGCCGACAGTGAACGGGCGAAACGTTCCGTGTCGGCGTTCGCGCCGTCCGGGCAGCGGGGCAGCCCGCAGCTCTCCATGTCGTCGAGCACCCGCACGGCCCCCGCCCGGACCAGGGCCGAGACCTGGTCCCGGTCCGGGGTCACCCCGTCCACCGGGTCGTCCGACCAGACGATCGCCGTGTCGACATCCGAGGTGGGCAGCGGTTCCCGGCGGGCCAGGGAGCCGAGGACGAGCCAGGAGTAGGGCACCCCCGCCTCGGTGTCGTCGGCGCTGAGTTCGATCAGCCGGCGCAGCACCGCGTCGAGGACCGCGGCGAGCAGGCCGCCCACCCGGGTCGCCGGAACGCCCGTCTCGAACAGTTCCACCGCCGTCGGGGAGAGCAGCTGGCACGCCTCGGCCAGTTCGGTGACCGATCCCGCATCCTCCACCGCGGAACGGACCACGAGCGGGTCGCGCAACCCCGAGGAGGCGAGGTCGACGACCCGGAGTACGCCGATCGGGCGACCCCGGGAGTCGATGACGACGAGGTGGTGCACCCCGTACTCGACCATGGTGAGGAAGGCCGTCGCGACCGTCGTGTCCTCGGCGATGGTGAGCACCGGACGGGTCGCGAGCAGCCGCACCGGCGCGTCCACCGGGATCTGGCCGGACCCGACCCGGTCGCGGAAGTCGTGGTCGGTGACGATGCCGAGTTCCCCGTCGCCGGTCATCACCGCGCAGGACTGGTTGGCCTCGCCGATCCGCGCCGCCACCTCCCGGACCGGGTCCTGCGGAGCGCACCGGACCACCGGGCGCAGGAAGCGGGTCACCGGCAGGTGGGCGCGCTCCTGCAACCCCCCCGACTTGCCGGTGAGCCGCTCGCGCACCACCGCGGACCCGTAGAAGTCGAAACGCAGCTGGTCGGCGTGTTCGATGACGGTGCGGGGGTCGGGCAGCCGGTAGCACAGGCAGTCCTCGGCGGCCCGCACCGACAGCGTCGGGGGCTGCCCGGTGAGCACCGACACATGTCCGAAGGTGTCCCCGGGGCCGAGCAGGTCGACGAGCCGGCCCCGGTCGAGTACCTCGGCATGTCCGGAACGGACGACCCAGAGGTGGGCGAGCCGGTCCTGCCCGTCGGCGACGATGACCGTCCCGGCCGGGAAGTACTCCACGTCGATGGCCGCCGCCAGCCGGCCCAGATCTTCGGCGGTGAGGACGTCATAGGGCGCCTGTCCGCCGAGGAAGTCGAGGAACTCCTTCACGACCGCGCTCCGTCCGCCGTGCCGCGCCCGTACCGGGTCCCGGTACG
>JARRQM010000178.1:0-4616 GCA_037381765.1 Kineosporiaceae bacterium | reverse complement strand
CGAGGTAGGTCGGGCTCATCGCCGCGGCGTGCATCGCGACATCCCGGACCACCTCGTGCTCCGCGCTGGCCACGACGAGGACCCCGATCTGCGGGGGCAAGTCCTGGCTCTTCCGGTGCAGGTAGCCGGCCACGTACGGGCCCTGCACCCGGGCCAGGGCGCTGAGCACGATCTTATCGCCGATCGCCGCATTCGCCTCGGTGAGCAGAGCCTCCAAGTTCTTCCCCGGGGCGATCTCGCTGGAGATCAGCTCGGGGAGTTCACTCGCCCCGGTACGCACGGCCTGGTCGAGAACCTGCCGGGCGAGTTCCTGGAACGGCTCCGCCTTGGCGACGAAGTCGGTCTCGCAGTTGAGCTGGACCATCACTCCGACGCCGTCGGCCACCGAGGAGGCGACCATCCCTTCGGCGGCGTTGCGGCTGCCCCGCTTCTCCGCGCTGGCCTGGCCCTTGACGCGGAGGAACTCGACGGCCTTGTCGAAGTCGCCGTCGCTGGATTCCAGGGCCTTCTTGCAGTCCATCATCCCGGCGCCGGTGAGGTCACGCAGCCGCTTGACGTCGGCGGCGCTGATGTTCGCCATGGTGGTGCTTCTCCTCGAACTCGATGGGGTCGGCAGGTTCAGGCCTGGCTGGGCTCGACGCCGGCGGCCTCGGCGGCCTCGGCGGCCGGTGCCGCCTCAACCGGTGCGGCGTCGGGAGTCTGGGAACCGGCGTCAGCAGGCTTGTCGGTGGCCTCGGCGGGTCCCGCGGCACCGGCAGCGTCGGTGGCCTCCGCCTGCTGCCCTTCGAGTAGCTCCCGCTCCCATTCGGCGAGGGGTTCGTCGGTGGCCACCTTGCCGGCCTCCGGCTTGGTCTCGTTTCCTCGGGCCCGGGCCAGCAGTCCCTCGGCGACGGCGTCGGCGACGACCCGGGTGAGCAGGGTCACCGAACGGATCGCGTCGTCATTCCCGGGGATCTTGTAGTCGACCTCGTCCGGGTCGCAGTTCGTGTCGAGGATCGCGACCACGGGAATCCCGAGCTTGCGGGCCTCGTCGACGGCGAGATGCTCCTTCTTCGTGTCGACGATCCACACCGCCGAGGGCACCTTGGCCATATCCCGGATCCCGCCGAGGGTTTTCAGCAGCTTGTCCTTCTCCCGGCGGAGGACGAGCAGCTCCTTCTTCGTCATCCCGCTCTTGGCGACATCGTCGAAGTCGATCTCCTCGAGCTCCTTGAGCCGCTGCAGGCGCTTGTGCACGGTCTGGAAGTTCGTCAGCATGCCGCCGAGCCAGCGCTGGTTGACGTAGGGCATACCGACCCGCGCGGCCTGTTCGGCGACGGGCTCCTGAGCCTGCTTCTTCGTGCCGACGAACAAGATCGTCCCACCGTGCGCGACGGTCTCCTTGACGAAGTCGAAGGCGCGATCGATGAAGGACAGCGACTGCTGCAAGTCGATGATGTAGATGCCGTTGCGCTCGGTGAGGATGAAGCGCTTCATCTTCGGATTCCACCGGCGGGTCTGGTGCCCGAAGTGCACGCCGCTTTCGAGCAGCTGGCGCATGGTGACGACGGCCATGGAGAACGCTCCTGCCGGGTCCGCGCGACGAGGCGGGCCCTTTCTCGGTTGTCCACCCCTCCCGGATGGGCGGGGTGCCTGGTGCCTGGCGCACCGAGACCGTCCCGGAAGGGGCGGACCGAACGGTGTGCCCGCCGCAGGCGCGGCGGATGCAGGCACGCGAAGTCGACCGGACGGAGCCGGCCGCAGGGTCATGGTACGGCGCCGCCCGTCACCGGCCAAAACGGCCTCACCGGCCGGCGCGACGATCTCGCCGATCCGTCCTCAAGCGGCCCAGTCGCCCCACCGTCCACAGATGTTCTTCGAACCTCCCGGAGAGGGTTCGGCGTCGCCACGGTGGGGGGATGGCAGCCCATCCCGCTTTTCTCCCGGTACTCGCCGGTCTCGTCGTCGGGGCGGCGTCGCTCTCCTTGGCCGCGCCCTCGGCGCCTCCCGGCCCGGTCACGGCATCGCCCCCTCCGGCCACGGCACGACCGGAGCCGACCACGACGCCGCCCGGACCGGCTGCGACACCGTCCGGACCACCGCCCGCCACAGTGACCTCCCCGGCTGCCGGGCCCTCCACCACCGGCCAGGTCGGCCAGCGCGGCAGCTACGCGTGGCCGCTGTCCCCCCGGCCCCCGGTGCTCCGACGGTTCGCCGTGGGGCCCTACCCCTGGTCACCGGGACACCGCGGGGTCGACCTCACCGGAGCCGCGGGACAGCCGGTCCTCGGCGCCGGGGCCGGCACCGTGGCCTTCGCGGGTACGGTGGCGGGCCGCGGCGTGGTCAGCGTGCAGCATCCGGACGGCCTGCGCACGACGTACGAACCGGTGCTGCCTCGGGTGACGGCCGGCCAGCGGATCGCGGCCGGGCAACCGGTGGGAATCCTGCTCTCCGGGCATCGCCCGGATGCGGTCGCCCTGCACTGGGGTGCCCGGCGGGGCGAGCGCTACCTCGACCCGCTCCGGCTTCTCGGCGGCCCGGGCGGACCCGCCGTTCTGCTCCCCCTGGGCACGCAGGGCACGACTGCACCAGCCCACAGGGAATCCCGAAAGGCACGCACCGGACCCGCACGCACGCCGCCGACATACACCCGGCCGGTATCGACTCCACCGGCACGCACCAGGCCGGCACGCCCCCGGCCGGACGACGATCACCTGGCCGATGGCTGTCCGAGCCGCCCCGCCGGGGCCGCCCGCAGCCGATCAGCTCGCCTCGACGAGTTTTGCCCGCAGCTGGAGGACCGCTTTGGTGTGCATCTGGCAGATCCGTGACTCGGTCACCCCGAGAACCCGGCCGATCTCCGCGAGCGTGAGCCCCTCGTAGTAGTAGAGGGTGACGACGATCTTCTCCCGCTCGGGCAGCTGGTTGATCGCCCGGGCCAGGAGGAACTTCGTCTCCTCGGTTTCGAAGGCGGCGACCGGGTCCTCAGCCCTCGTGTCTTCGAGCGTATCGACCAGGGAGAGTTTGTCCCCCTTCTCCCCGCCGACGGTGAGCAACTCATCGAGAGCGACCACGTTGACGTAGGAGACCTGGGAGAAGATCTGGCGCAGATCGCTCAAACCGATCTCGAGCCGTTCGGCCACTTCGGCCTCGGTCGGCGTCCGGTGCAGTTCCCCCTCCAATGCGGCGTAGGCCCGTTCCACCTCGCGGGCCTTATACCGCACCGAGCGAGGAATCCAGTCGATGGCGCGCAGTTCGTCGATGATCGCGCCCCGGATCCGGGAAATCGCATAGGTCTCGAACTTGATCGAACGACCGATGTCGAACTTCTCGATCGCGTCAATCAACCCGAAGATGCCGTACGAAACCAGGTCGGCCTGCTCGATGTTCGGGGGGAGACCGACCCCGACCCGACCGGCCACGTACTTGACGAGGGGCGAATAGTGCAGAATCAGCCGCTCCCGGACACCACCGTCACCAGTGCTCTTGAACTCCTCCCACAAGGCACGTAGGGCGGCCTCATTCGCCGCCACCGGATCCTCCGGGTCGATGTCGGCGTCGGGATCCACGGTCGGGGGGTCCTGTCGGTTGGGGTCAAGCCCTGGGATGCGCTTGCTGGTAACTGGCACGAAGCCTCTCCACGGAAACGTGCGTGTAGATCTGGGTCGTTGCGAGCGTAGCGTGACCGAGCAACTCCTGAACGCTACGGAGGTCCGCGCCGCCGTCCAGAAGGTGAGTTGCGGCCGAATGGCGGAGTCCGTGCGGTCCCATCGCCGGGACACCCTCGACTTGGTCGAGGAGGCGATGTACCGCCTCGCGCGCTTGGCGGACCCCGAGCCGGCCACCGCGCCGGCCGAGGAAAAGGGCGGCCGGTGAATCGTTCCGGACCAGTGCCGGTCGGCCGTGTTCCCGCCAGTCCTGTACCGCCCGGGCCGCCGGAACCCCGAAGGGCACGACCCGTTCCCGGCTGCCCTTCCCGAAAACGCGGACGAGGCGGTGTTCGTCGTCGACGTCGGTGAGGTCGATCCCGACGAGTTCGGAGACCCGGACGCCGGTCGCGTACAGCAGTTCGACGACGGCCCGGTCCCGGAAAGCGAGAGCTCTTCCCTGCCGGGTCCGGGGGTCAGGTGCGGCCGGGCCGGTGCCGGGTGCGGCGGTGCTGGTGCCCGAGGCGGCGGTGCTGGTGCCCGGGGCGGCGGAAACGCCAGTGGCAGGGGCGCCGGAGGCCGGGGAGACGGGTGCGCCGTCCGGGGGTCGGGTCCCGTCGAGGGCGACGCGCATGAGGTCTTCGGCCTGTTCGGCGCGGAGTACTCCGGGCAGGGGGCGGATCGCTCGCGGGGATCGCAGCAGGGTTCCGGGGTCGGTGTCGATCCGCCCGGTGCGGTGCAGCCAGGCGAGCAGGACCCGGGCGGTGGCGGCGCGTCGGGCGAGCGTGCTGCGGGCCACCCCGGTCTGGGCCTGTTCGGCGAGCCAGCCGCGGAGCCGGCCCAGGTCGATCTGGCCGGGGTCGGTCGCCCCGTGCCGGGCCGCGTAGGCGAGCAGCGCTCCGGCGTCCCCGAGGTAGGCCCGACGGGTATGGGCGGAACGACCGAGTTCGGCGCCGAGGTGCCGGTCGAAGGCGACGAGGACCTGCCCGA
>JARRQM010000177.1:0-4616 GCA_037381765.1 Kineosporiaceae bacterium | reverse complement strand
CTGCTCGCCGCCGACAGGTCGATGATCGTCAACCGCCGGTGCCCGAGGGCCACCCCGCGCTGGGACCAGAGGCCCTCGCCGTCCGGGCCACGGTTGCCCATGGTCGCCGCCATCCGTTGGACGGCGGTCACATCCGCCACGGACCCGTCGAACCTGATCTCGCCCGCCAACCCGCACATGGGATCCCAGTCTGGCAAAACCCGCAGGCCGATCCGTGACAGGAACGGCGCCCGGCGGGGTGTCCGCGCGAAGTGTGACTCGGAACACAGGCAGATACGCCGGATTCGGATACCGGCCGTCAGCACCCGTTCGCGGAGCGAGTCCGGCTACCCCCGGTCGGGTTCTCCGTCCGGTCCGTGGACCGGCCCCCGCGGCGTCCCCCGGTCCGCTGCGGAGGCGGATCCGCCGGCCGGCTCCCGCCCCGCAGGCTCCCGGCCCGCAGGTTTCCGGCCCGTCGGCTCCCGTCCCGCAGGCTTCCGGCCCGGGGGCGGACCGGGCTTGGGCCGGGCCATCCGCTGCAACCGTCCCGCCACCGACCCGAGGTTGTCCGCCCGGCTCACCGCCGCCGCATTCGCCGCCTGCACCTCGGCATACACCTCGGCCCGGTGCACCTGGATGCTGCGCGGGGCCTCGATCCCCAACCGCACCGTGTCGCCGCGCACTTCCAGCACGACGACCCGGACCTCATCCCCGATGACGATGCTCTCCCCCGCGCGCCTGGTGAGCACGAGCACTGGCGGGCTCCCTCCGTGGATCCCCGCCACAGCCGGGCCCGCCGCTGCGTGCCGTTAGGCGACTGTGGCGCGTACCGGCCAATCGCTCGCTGAAAGGATGACCTGAGCCGCGACCCGGGTGCGGGCATTGACGACGACCGGTGCCACGAGATTAGCGGTCGTCGGCTCCGGATCGGCCCCGACCGTGAGAATGACGAGGACCAGCGCGTCGTCGGCGTCATCGAGGCCGAGGTCGGCGCAGGCCGGGTCGTCCAGCTCCACGGTGTAGTCGGGGAAGAACACCGTGGGCACCGCGGTGAGGAAACGGATCTCCGGCTGCTGGACGCTGCGCAGCTCGTAGAGCACCGTCGGCACCTCGGGGTCGGCATCCCCCGCGTCCTCGTCCTCCCCCACCCGGACGAGCAGGAAACGGTCGAGTTCCGGGAACCCCGGCAAGGACCGGACGAACGTGAGTACCGGGACGTCCTCGTGCACCGGCATACCTCCGGGGATTGCGTCCGCACCGAGCTGATCCACCCCGGCCGGGGCCGGCAGGGAACTGGCAGGGGCCCGGGACCTCGTCAACACAAGCGGCTGTCCTCCCGGTCGGGGGTCGTCACCGCAGGACCGGTCACGACAGGAAGACCACGAGGGACTTCTGCAGGATCCGGGCCGCGGCACCGAGCGCGGACTGGTAGGCGACCTTCTGGGACTCCAAGTTCATGATCGTCTCGGGCAGGTCGATGTCGACGTTCTCGCTGATCCGCTCGATCAGATCGGTCTTGTGCGAGGTGACCACGGACTCGGCGTCACTGACCCGGGTCTCCCGGGCGCCGATATCCCCCAACGCCTGGGCGACCAGGGACAGCGCATCGTCCAGGGCGGTGAGGTCGGCATCGGTCGCCCCGGTCCCGGTGATGTTCGTGGCCAGCAGGTCCAGGGAGGCCGGGACGGTGTCCGCCCCGACGTCGGTGCCCCGGACGTCCATCCGGATCGTCGACTCGCTGGTGATCCGGGTCGTCACCGGCTGATCGTCGCCGAGGTAGGTGCCGGTCGACGGGTCCACCGCGTAACTGCCCGCAACCGTCCCGCCGAACACCGGCCGGTCCAGGTAGCGGGTGTTGTACAGGTCGATGACCTCGTTGCGGATCTGCTCGACCGACTGCGCGAGCGCGGTCATGCTCTCGGTGTTCAACGAGGCGTTGCGGGACTGCACCAGCAGGTCCCGGGCCGACCGGAGCTGATTCGACAGGGCCTGCAAGGTCGTGTCGGTGGTCTGCAACCGGCTGTTCGCGAACCCGATGTTGCGCAGGTACTGCACATCCGCGGCCTTCTTCGAGGACAGCAACATCGCCGACCCGGTTCCGGACGGATCGTCGCTGGGCCGGCTGATCCGGTGCCCGCTGGACAGTTCGTTCTGCAGTTTCTGCAAGGACGTGATGTTGGCCTGCAACCCCCGCAGGGTCGTGTCGCTCAGGCTGCGTTGAGTGATCCGGGAAACGGGCACGCCTGGCTCACCTCCCGACCATTCCGGTCCGGTTGATCAACGTGTCGAGCATCGCGTCCACGGTCGTGATCACCCGCGCCGACGCCTGGTAGGCCCGCTGGTAGAGGAGCATGTTCGTCATCTCCTCGTCGAGGTTCACCCCGGAACTGGACTGGACCGCGTCCTCCGCGGAGGCGACCACGGAGTCCTGCACCAACACCGACGCCGCCATGCTCTGCACCCGGACCCCGAGGTCGGTGGTGAGTTCCCGCCACAGCTCAGAAGCCCCGGTCGCCCCGGACAGGGCCGCCGAGGATGCGTCATCACTGGCCAGGTCACCGATCGCGGCGGCGATCGACCCGTCCACGACCCCGGCGGCGGTGGCGACGGCAAGATCCTCCGGTGCGGTGGGCACGACCGCCAGGGACGCCGCATCCGTTCCGGTGAAGAAGTCCGTCCCGGTCGCCCCGGTCCGGGTGTACCCGGTCTGGTGGATGCTGTTCACCGCATCCCGCAAGGCCAGGGCCACGTCGTCGACCGCGGAGCTGAGGTCCGGCAGGTCGGTGCCGATGGCGGCGAGATACCCGGCCGCCTGCCCGGAATCCACCGGGACCGACGTCGAATTCCACAAGATCGTGGGCGGGTCGGCACTCACCGCACTGATGTCGTGTGCCCCGGACAGGGTGAGTTCCTGGGCCGTCGACCCGGACACGATCGTCACCCCGCCGACCGACACCGACACCTGCCCGTCCTCCCCGGGCAGTGCCGTGGCCCCGACCAGCGAGCCCAGCTCCCGGACCAGGAGGTCACGGCGGTCGAGCAGGTCGTTGGCGCTGCGCCCGCCGACGACATTGGAGTGGATCTGCGCGTTCAACTCGGCCAGGTCCGAGGCCGCCTGGTTGGCCTCGGCGATCACCCCGTCCAGTGCCGTGCGACTGGTCGTCCACTCATCCGACAGGTTCGACACGAGTGAGTGCAGCTGGTCGGTGACCGCGGCGGCACGCTGCAGCACGACTGCCCCCGCCGCATCATCGGTCGGGGTCAGCGACAGGTCATGCCAGGAGGAGTAGAAGGCGTCCAAGGTGTTCTGCAGGCCGGCGCTGGTCGGCTCGGACAGCAGCTGTTGGGCGGCCTCCAACACGCTTGCCTCCGTGGTCAGCGCGGACTGCCGGGCCCCCGCGGTGGCCCGCATCGCCTCCAGGAAGGAATCCCGGATCCGGGTGATCGTCTCCACCGACACCCCGCTGAGCACCGGCTGATTCCCGGTGTGGAAGGTCGCCGAAGAACTCGTGCCCGCCGTGGCGAGCTCGACCCGCTGCCGGGAATACCCCTCGGTGTTCGCGTTGACGATGTTCTGCCCGGTGATGTCCATGGCCCGCTGCGCCGCCGCGAGCCCGGTGAGGCCGGTGTTCAGACCGGAGAACCCACTCATCGTCGGCTCACAGGGTCCGGTCCACGACGGCCCAGGTACTCGGCCCGGACGCGGCGCCGTGCCGGCCCCGCGCGTCGTACCCACCGGCCCCGCCCTCCGGGGCGAAACCGAGGGTGCGCAGGGTCTGTTCGACCGCGGACATCCCCGCCGACATCAGGTGCTTGTTCGTCTCGGCAAGGGCGGACAACTCACCGGTGAGGGTGAGCAGCACCTGCCGGTGGTCGACGAGCACCCCGGTCCACGGGGGTTGCGCGGTCGCCGCGAGGGTCTCCAGGGACGACCCGACGGGCAGGCCCAACTCCCGACAGGCGGCGTCGGCCGTCGCCGCCCGGTGCACCTCGACGACTGCGAGCTCGGCGAGCACCGCCTCCACCTCTCCGGTGGCCGTCGCCAGCCACCGGGTCCGCCCGGAGGCGAGCAGCAGTTGCTCGCATTCCAGCCGGTAGACCAGGCGTTCCAGGAGTTCGCGCTGCCGCCACAGGACGGCGGCGAGGTCCGGGAGGCTCACGGTGGGCTCCTCACGTCGGCGGTGGCCGGTCGGGGGTCGGCCCTCGGTCGCGCTTACGGTGCGGTGTTTCCGGTGCGGTGTTTCCGGTGCGGTGTCGGTTCTCGCGACGTGTATTCACGCGACGTTCCTTCGGTTCTCCCTTCGGCAGCGAACCCGGCGACCTGAGGGGTTCCCACCCGACAGATGTGACCCGTCCAGGTGATTCCGGCCGTCCCCGACCCGGAGGTACCGCCACCGGGTCGAAAGCCCGGGCCGGGGACGGCCGATGGGGGAGTGTGTCCCTGTCCCCCGCCGCCCCCGTCCCGGTCGAGGAACTCATCACCGGGAACCTCGGGCTGGTCGGGCACATCGCCCGGGAGACCGCCGCCCGGCTGCCCCGCCACCTCGACACCGACGACCTCCTCGGGGCCGGGGCGCTCGCCCTCGTCCAGGCTGCACTCTCCTTCGACCCCACCCTCGGCGTGCCCTTCGCCCGGT
>JARRQM010000176.1:0-6564 GCA_037381765.1 Kineosporiaceae bacterium | reverse complement strand
GCAAGACGGTCGCGCAGCGCCCACCACTTATGCCGACGGTTTCCACACCGCACCTTGCACGAACGGCCCCCATCCCGCGTCTCCGCAGGTCAGGGGCCGTTTCGGGTGGTGGTGGCGGGTGATGGATTCGAACCAACGTAGGCAATGCCGACGGTTTTACAGACCGCTCCCTTTGGCCGCTCGGGCAACCCGCCATGCTCGTGGGCCGGTCTCCCGGGCCCGCTCGCGGATGCGAGGATAGCAAGTCCACGGAGGTGCTCGCGCCCGGGTTATCTGACGGGCGCACGCCCCGGGGTTCACGAAGTTCAGCGAAGAGAGGAGCTGCGGCGTGGCCGGCGAGTCGTCGTTCGATGTGGTGAGCAAGGTTGACCGACAGGAGGTCGACAACGCGCTCAACCAGGCCGCCAAGGAAGTCGGGCAGCGGTACGACTTCCGTGGCACCGACGCGGGGATCGCCTGGTCCGGTGACCGCATCGTGATGCGGGCGAACAGTGAGGACCGGGTGAACGCCGTCCTCGACGTGTTCCAGACGAAGCTGATCAAACGGGGTGTCTCACTCAAGGCGCTCGACGCCGGCGACCCGAAAGCCTCCGGCAAGGAGTACCGGATCGAAGCGGACCTGAAGGAAGGGCTGTCCCAGGAGAACGCGAAGAAGATCGCGAAGATCATTCGGGACGAGGGTCCGCGCGGGGTGAAGGCCCAGATCACCGGGGATGAGCTGCGGGTGTCCAGTAAGAGCCGCGACGACTTGCAGTCCGTGATCGCCTTGTTGAAGGACCAGGACCTGGACGTGGCCCTCCAGTTCGTCAACTATCGCTGACGCGGCGCCGCGTGGCGCCGCGGGGCGCCACCCCGTCGCGGCGCTCCGGCACCGGGGGCCGCCGACACCGGGTCCGCCGGCATCGAGGCCCCAGCGCCCGGCCCCGGCATCGAGGCCCCGGCACCCAGGCTCCGGCACCGAGACCCCGGAGCCGAGGCCCCGACCGGGCGCCTGGTTAGACTCCGCCCGTGATCTCGTCGGGGGGACCCAATCTGTGGATCGACGTTCCGGAGCCGGCAACGCTGCCGAGGCGCCGTGGCGGCCGGTCGGTGCCGGTCGGGCTGTTCCCCCCGGCGTCGACGTTCATCTGCCGGGTGCATGTCGGCGCCCTGGATGCGAAGGCCCGCAGCGCCTACGTGGAACTCGGCTACGTGAACCATTACCGGTACGAGTACCGGGACTCCGACGGCCACCATGGCGTCCGCTCCGGGCATGTCTGGTTGCCGCACAGCCGATACCCGGTGGCGTTGACCCCGGGCCGTCCCACCTTGGCCCGGTTCACCCTGCCCCCGTACGGGCCGCCGAGCGTCCACCGGATCGCCGAATGGAAGCTGCGGGCCGTCATCGACCGCCGCCACGGCCTGGACACGACCGCGGAACTCCCCCTCACGGTCCCCACCGAACACGGCATGTACGACCACATGCCGATGCCGCTCCCGGCCCCGAGCCGCAGCGTGCCGATCTACGTGGAATTCGACGGGACCGCGCACCTACGCCGCGGCTACACGGTGACCGGGCGGCTCGTCGGACATCCGGTGCAGCACGTCAAGGCCCGGGCGGTGCGCCTGGAACTGGAACGCGTGCAACATGAACGGCGCGGGCTGATCCAGCGCCGGACCATGGTGACGCTGCCGTTGGCGGGCTCGTTCACGATCCTGCCCGGATACCCGTTCCAGTTGCCGTTCGCCCTTCCGCTGTCGCCGGCGTTGACCCCGTCCTGCTACGCGGCGAACAACTCGTGGGAGTGGCAGTTGAAAGCCGTCGTCGACGTGGAACTGGCTATGGACCCGGTCAGTACCACGCCCATCACCTTGACCTGACCCCGCGGGCCCGCTCCTGCCCGGAGCGGGCTGACCCGCGGGCCTGCCCCGACCCCTGCCCCGGCCGGTACCGTCCGTCCGGCCGGGCCCCGGATTGCGGGGACCGGCCGGACAGCGCCGTCAACCGTCGGTGTTGTGCAGCCCGTTGGCCCCGACGTACCAGGAGTCGTTCCCGGCGAACAGCTTCTCCAGGTCGGCGTGCGAGGCTTCCTCAGGGGTGGCGACCTGTTCGGTCATCAGTTCCTCGAAGGTCGGCATGGTGACGTCGCGGAACACGCCGATGGGGGTGTGCCGGGCGTCGTCGTCGCCGATCCGGCTGAGGGCGAACGCGTACGTCGGGTCCTCCGCCCCGGGGTCGTGGACGACGACGTCGGCGTCGTCGGCTCCGTCGCGGCGCACTTCCAGGCCGAGGCCGTCGGTCCGCCGGACGACGGCGGAGCGCCGGTCCGGGCCGAACCGCAGCGGTTGGCCGGCCTCCAGCGGGATGGTCCACTCCGCGCGTGTGTCCGGTTTGGTGAACAGTTCGAACGCCCGGTCGTTGAAGATCTCGCAGTTCTGGTAGATCTCGATGAACGCGGTGCCCTGGTGGGCGGCGGCGGCCCGCAGCACCTGGGTCATATGTGCCCGGTCCGTGGCGAGGGTGCGGGCGGCGAACGTGGCGCCCGCCCCGATCGCCAGGGACAGCGGGTTGAACGGGTAGTCCACCGACCCCAACGGGGACGTCTTGGTGATCTTCCCGAACTCCGAGGTCGGCGAATACTGGCCCTTGGTCAACCCGTAGATCCGGTTGTTGAACAGGAGGATCTTCAGGTTGACGTTGCGCCGCAGGGTGTGGATGAGGTGGTTCCCGCCGATGGACAGGGCGTCACCGTCGCCGGTGACGACCCACACGGACAGGTCGGGGCGGCTGACCGCGAGCCCGGTGGCGATCGCCGGGGCCCGGCCGTGGATCCCGTGGATCCCGTAGGTGTCCATGTAGTAGGGGAACCGCGAGGAGCAGCCGATCCCGGAGACGAACGCGAGGTTCTCCTTCGGGATGCCGAGTTCGGGGAGGAACGACTGGACGGCGGCGAGGATCGCGTAGTCCCCACAGCCGGGGCACCAACGCACCTCCTGGTCGGTTTTCAGGTCCTTCGCGGTGAGCGCGAAACCGTTTCGGGCGGTGCCGTTGCCGTTCACCGGGAGATCACTTCCTTCAGCGTGTCGACGAGTTCGTCGGCACGGAACGGGAGCCCACGCACCTGCGTGTAGCTCACCACGTCGACGAGGTAGCGGGCCCGCAGGAGTTGCGCGAGCTGCCCGAGGTTCAGTTCCGGGACGATGACCTTGTCGTACCGACGGAGCACGTCGCCGGTGTTCGACGGCATGGGGTTGAGGTGTCGCAGGTGGGCGCGGGCCACCTGGACGCCCATCCGGCGCATCCGCCGGACGGCCGCGGCAACCGGTCCGTAGCTGGACCCCCAGCCGAGGATCAGGGTGTTCGCGGTGCTGCCGTCCGGGCCGGGGGGATCGTCGACGTCGAGCGGCGGGATGGTCCGCTCGATCGCGGCGATCTTGGCCGCCCGGGTGCGGACCATGAAGTCGTGGTTGTCCGGGTCGTGGGAGACGGTGCCGACCTTGTCGAGTTTCTCCAGGCCGCCGATCCGGTGTTCCAACCCGGGGGTGCCGGGGATCGCCCAGGGCCGGGCGAGGGTTTCCGGGTCCCGCAGGTAGGGGAGGAACTCGCCGTTCTCCCCGTTCGGTTCGGTGGCGAAGTGGACCGTGAGGTCGGGCAGCTCGTCCAGGGACGGCACCCGCCACGGTTCGGAGCCGTTCGCCAGGTTCCCGTCGGTGAGCATGATCACCGGGGTGCGGTAGGCGGTGGCGATCCGCACCGCTTCGATGGCCGTGTCGAAACAATCCGACGGTGACCGCGCGGCGACGACCGCGAGCGGCGCCTCCCCGTTGCGGCCGAACATCGCTTGCATCAGGTCGGCCTGTTCGGTTTTCGTCGGCAGGCCCGTGCTCGGGCCGCCGCGTTGCACGTCGACGACGACGAGCGGCACTTCGAGGCTCACCGCGAGCCCGAGGGCCTCCGTCTTCAGGGACAGCCCGGGACCGGAGGTCGTGGTCACCGCCATGGCCCCGCCGAAGGAGGCGCCGATCGCCGAGCAGACCCCGGCGATCTCGTCCTCGGCCTGGAAGGTTTTCACGCCGAAACGCTTGTGTCGCACGAGGTCGTGCAGGATGTCGGTGGCCGGGGTGATCGGGTACGACCCGACGAACAGTTGCAGCCCGGCACGGCGGGCGCCGGCGAGCAGACCGTAGGAGGTGGCGACGTTCCCGGACAGTGACCGGTACCGGCCCTCCGGCAGATGCGCGGGCGCCACTTCGTAGGAGACCGCGAACGCCTCGGTGGTCTCGCCGTAGTTGTAGCCGGCCTTGAAGGCGAGTGTGTTCGCCTCGGCGATCACCGGTTTCTTCGCGAACTTCTTGTTCAGGTACTCGTACGTGGGCTCGACCGGACGGTGGAACATCCAGGAGAGCAGGCCGAGGGCGAACATGTTCTTCGCCCGTTCCCCCTCCTTACGGGTGATGTCGAGGCCGTCGAGGGCGCGCACGGTGAGCGAGGTGATCGGCACCGCGTGCACGTCGGTTTTCCGCGTACTCGGCCTTGGCCAGGCCGCGCCGGGTGAACTCGTCGACGGTGACGATGACGATCGCCGAGGGGCGCAGGTCCGCCGTGTTCGCCTTGAGGGCCGCGGGGTTCATCGCGACGAGCACATCCGGCGGGTCCCCCGCGGTGAGTACGTCGTGGTCGGCGAACTTCACCTGGAAGGAGGACACCCCGGCGATCGTCCCGGACGGGGCCCGAATCTCCGACGGGTAGTTGGGCAGGGTGGACAGGTCGTTGCCGAGTGCCGCCGCGGCCTGGCTGAAACGGTCCCCGGTGAGTTGCATACCGTCACCGGAATCCCCGGCGAACCGGATCACCACCTGATCGAGATGTTGCACCTGTTTCACCATGGCGCGCCCATACCTCCTGATCGGCGCCGGGCCTTCTGGCCGGCCGCTGCGTGACGACTGTCCTCACCCCGGGCTGGGGGTCGCCCCAGGGCGGGCGACCTGGTGCGGCGGGGGGCGCGACCGTGCACGGCACCGCGGATCCGTCCCGTCACCGGCGTGACGGAGTGGGCTCCGGAACCTCCGGAGCCCAGTCGGACCATAACGAGGGCCGCGCCGAACCCGTGCAGGACCAAGGCCCTACCGTCGCCCAGCGTCACATCGTAGGTACTCACAGGCAATCAACCCCGGTGGGGAGACTGTCTCCGACCCTATTGCCCCGCACGGTGTTCGGCACGGTCGAACCCCTTCGGACGCACCGGCGGGGCCAGGGCGGCCTCGCCACGGACGGCCGGGGCCACCCGTCCCGTCGAGTCTCAGCGACCCAGGACCAGGGGCACCACCACGTTCGCCGTGATACCGAACACGGCGAGGCCGTAGATCACGGCGAGAACGGCGCCACCGGGCAGGCCCACCGCCCGGGCGAGGGCACGCAACCCGATCGGCATCCAGATCGCCCCCTCGGGCAGCGGGACGGTGCCGCGGTTGAGGAAGAAGCCGACGACCCCGATCCCGGCGAACCCCAATCCGACCACGGCGAGGTACCCGGGGCTCCCACCGGCTCCGACCAGGGACAGCGCTCCGGCGACGGCGAACCCGACGGTGAACAGCCCCAGCCCGGACAGCACCGCGGTCGCCCGGCCTCGTTCCAGCGGGACGGGGGCCCCCGCATCCGGGGCCCGTCCGGCCCGGGCGGCAGCGGACCGGTTCGAGGCCTTCCGTCCGGCCCCACCCCGGCTCATCGCCGGTACCCGGCCATGGATTCCAACCGGGCGATCCGCTCGGCCATCGGCGGGTGGGTGCTGAACAGTCGGGACAACCCCTCCCCCCGGAACGGGTTGGCGATCATCATGTGGCTGGCATTCATCAGTTCCCGCTCCGGGGGCAGCGGCAACTGCTGGGTGCCGTGCTCCAGCTTGCGCAGGGCCGAGGCGAGCGCGAGCGGGTCACCGGTGAGCCGGGCCCCGCCCTCGTCGGCGTCGTACTCCCGGGTGCGGCTAATCGCCATCTGGATGACCATCGCGGCGAACGGTGCCAGCAACGACATGATGAGCAGGACGAACGGGTTCGGCCGGTCCTCGTCGTCACCGCTGAAGAACAGCGCCATCTGGGCGAGTGAGGTGATCACCCCGGCGATGGCCGCGGCCACCGATCCGATGAGGATGTCGCGGTTGTACACGTGCATGAGTTCGTGCCCGAGCACCCCGCGCAGCTCCCGCTCGTCGAGCAGGTCGAGGATGCCCTCGGTGCAGCAGACGGCCGCGTTGCGGGGGTTGCGGCCGGTGGCGAAAGCGTTCGGGGCGGCCGTCGGCGACACGTACAGCTGCGGCATGGGCTGCCGGGCCGTGGTCGACAGGTCCCGGACGATCCGGTACATGGCGGGCTGTTCGGCCTCGCTGACCGGGCGGGCCCGCATCGCCCGGATCGCGAGCTTGTCACTGTTCCAGTACCCGTACGCGGTCGTGCCCACCCCGATCAGGGCGAACACCCAGAGGAACTTCCCGCCGCCGATGAGACTGCCGACCCCCAGCAGCAGCGCCCAGATCGCGCCGAACAACAGCGTGGTCTTCAGCCCGTTGAAATGCTGGTGCCTCATGGCTG
>JARRQM010000175.1:0-4650 GCA_037381765.1 Kineosporiaceae bacterium | reverse complement strand
CCAACCACGCGGTCGCGTGCACGTTCGGCGGCCCGGCCGCCCCCTCGGGCAGATCGGTGTGCACCCCGGGCCCGGACAGCAGCGCGCCGCCGGTGTCGCTGGCCGGGGCCGGGAGCGGGGTCGGCCCGGTGACCTCGTCGCCGACGACGGAGGACAGCGACTCGGTACACAGGTCGTCGGGAGGCTGAGCGACCGGTGAGGGAGCCGCCAGCGCCGTCCCGGGGGCGGCGCGGAGCACGGTGAGGCAGGTCCGCGCGAGACCGGCGAGGAGTCCGCGGACCCGGTGGCGCGGGCGGGGAATCACCAACACGCTCCGACAGTAGCCGCGGGGCCGTCGGGCGCCGAGCCTTGTCAACGGAGTCGGGGGACGACCGGACAGCTTGCCGTCTACGGTGGTGCCTCGTGACCTCGACACCGACCCCGCTGCCCGGACTGCACGCCGTCGTGCCGGCCGGCGGTGCAGGCACCCGCCTGTGGCCGCTGTCCCGCAGCGGGCGCCCGAAGTTCCTGCTCGACCTCACCGGCGCCGGGTCCTCCCTGCTCCAGCAGACCTGGGCGCGGCTGGTGCCGCTGACCGGTCCGGGCCGGATGCTCGTCGTCACCGGGGTGGCGCATGCCGAGGCGGTCGCCGGTCAGCTGCCCGCCCTCGCCCCGGGGAATCTGCTCGCCGAGCCGTCCCCCCGGGAATCGGCGGCGGCGATCTGCCTGGCCGCGGCGGTCGTGCGGACCCGTGACCCGGAGGCGGTGATCGGTTCCTTCGCCGCCGACCATGTGATCCGGGACGTTCCCGCTTTCCACCGGGCGGTTACCGAGGCGGTGAGTACGGCCCAGCAGGGGTACGTCGTCACCATCGGGGTCACCCCGGACCGTCCGGCGACCGCGTACGGCTACATCCGGGCCGGTAAACCGCTGGAGGTCCCCGGTGCACCGTCGGCGCTCGCCGTCGAACGGTTCGTGGAGAAACCGGATGCGGCCACCGCGGAGGCCTACCTCGCCGAGGGCGGGTACCGGTGGAACGCCGGGATGTTCGTCTCCCGCGCCGACGTCCTGCTCGACCAACTGCGGCGGCACCGTCCGGCGCTGTACGACGGGCTCGCCGAGATCGCCGCCGGATGGGACGGCCCGCACCGCGCGGAGCTGCTCGACCGGGTGTGGCCGGGGCTGGAGAAGGTCGCCATCGACTACGCGGTCGCCGAACCGGCCGCGGACGCCGGTGCGGTCGCGGTCGTCCCGGCCGACCTCGGCTGGGACGATGTCGGCGACTTCTCCTCGCTGGCCGCCCTGCTGCCCCCGGGCGGGAACGGCGACGGCCCCGGCGGCCGTGCCTCCGCCGACCGGGATGCCGCCGACCGGGACGCAACGGGCCTGCGGGTGCTCGGTGACCGGGCGCGGGTGCTGTCCCTCGACGCGACCGGGGTCGTCGCCGGGGCGGGGGACCGACTCATCGCCGTCCTCGGTGTTGATGATGTCGTCGTCGTCGACACCCCGGACGCCGTCCTGGTCACCACCCGGGATCGGGCCCAGGAGGTCAAGAAGCTCGTCGACCGGCTGCGCGGGGACGGCCGGACCGAACTGCTGTGATCGGGTCCGGTGACCGGAAGGCCACGGCGCTCCGGGCGGCTGTGACGGGGCCGACCGCGCGGCCCGGTCCGGGGCGGCCGGTACCTCGGTAGCCTGCCCGGGCGGACCGTGACCCGCGGCGGGCCGGGACGCGTCGAGGAGGAGACCGGGATGGCACAGGGACGCAGCACGGAATCCGGGCTACCGGTCCGTCCGGTGTACGGGCCGGAGGACCTCACCGGATTCGACCCGGACAGCCGGCTGGGCCGGCCCGGCGCCTACCCGTTCACCCGGGGCGTCTACCCGACGATGTACACCGGCCGGCCGTGGACGATGCGGCAGTACGCCGGGTTCGGCACCGCCCGGGAGTCGAACGCCCGCTACCACCAGCTGGTCGGGGCGGGGACCGGTGGGCTCAGCGTCGCCTTCGACCTACCCACCCAGATGGGGTACGACTCCGATGCGCCGATCGCCTCCGGGGAGGTCGGCAAGGTCGGTGTGGCGATCGATTCGATCGAGGACATGCGGGTGCTCTTCGGCGGGCTCCCGCTGGAGACGGTGTCGACGTCGATGACGATCAACGCCCCGGCCGCGGTCCTCCTGCTGCTCTACCAGCTCGTCGCCGCCGAACAGCAGGTGCCCGGTGACCGGCTCACCGGCACCATCCAGAACGACGTGCTCAAGGAATACATCGCCCGCGGCACCTACATCTTCCCGCCGAAACAGTCGCTGCGGCTGGTCAGCGACAGCTTCGCGTACTGCCGGACGGAACTGCCGCGCTGGAACACCATCTCGATCTCCGGCTACCACATGGCCGAGGCGGGGGCCACCCCCGCCCAGGAAGTCGCCTTCACCCTGGCGAACGCCAAGGAATACGTGCGGGCCGCGGCGGCGGCCGGGCTCGGCATCGACGACATCGGGCCCCGGCTGTCGTTCTTCTTCGTCGCCCGCACCACTCTGTTGGAGGAGGTGGCCAAGTTCCGGGCCGCCCGCCGGGTGTGGGCGCGGATCGTCCGCGAGGAGTTCGGTTCGACGAACCCGAAGTCGCAGATGCTCCGCTTCCACACGCAGACCGCGGGGGTGCAGCTCACCGCCCAGCAGCCGGAGGTCAACCTGGTCCGGGTGGCCCTGCAAGGGCTCGGCGCGGTCCTCGGCGGCACCCAGAGCCTGCACACGAACTCCTTCGACGAGGCGATCGCGTTGCCCACGGAGAAGGCGGCCCGGCTGGCCCTGCGCACCCAGCAGGTGATCGCCCATGAAACCGATGTCACCGCGACCGTCGACCCGTTCGCCGGTTCCTACGTCGTCGAGTCGCTCACCGACGCGCTGGAGGCGGAGATCGAGAAACTGCTCACCGCGGTCGAGGACCGGGGCGGCGCGGTCGCCGCCATCGAACAGGGGTTCCAGAAGGACGAGATCGAGCGTTCCGCCTACCGGGTCGCCACCGAGATCGACGCCGGGGAACGGGTCGTCGTCGGGGTGAACGCCTTCACCGTCGAGGAGGAGGAGCCGTACGAGCCGTTGCGGGTCGACCCGGCGATCGAGGCGGAGCAGCGGGAGTCCCTCGCCCGGCTGCGGGCCGAACGGGACGGCGGCGCCGTCGACGCGGCCCTGGACGCGCTCCGGGCCGCCGCCGCGGGGACGGACAACGTGCTGTGGCCGATGCGTGAGGCCCTCGCCGCCCGGGCCACCGTCGGTGAGGTGAGCGACGCCCTGCGCGGAGTGTGGGGAACCTACACGCCGTCCGACCGGTTCTGACCTGTCGGGACAGCTGGTTCCGCCCCGCGGGGACGGTCCCGGAAAAGGGACTACGCTGCACTGAGTGAGTTCACCTGGTGACCTGTCAGCGGTGCTCGCGCGGTACGAGGACGAGCTGCTCGCCTTCCGACGCGACGTGCACGCCCACCCCGAACTGGCCCGCACCGAGTTCCGCACGACCGGCCGGGTCGAGCAGCGGCTGCGGGCGGCCGGGCTGGCCCCGCAGCGGCTTCCCGGCACCGGGATCATCTGCGAGATCGGCCGCGGCGGGCCCCTCATCGGGTTGCGCGCCGACCTCGACGCCCTGCCGATCGTCGAGGAAACCGGGCTGGACTTCACCTCGACCGTGCCCGGGATCAGCCACGCCTGCGGACATGACGTGCACACGACGGCGCTGCTCGGGGCCGGGCTGCTGCTCGCCGAGGCGGAACGGGCCGGGCAACTGCCGGGCCGGGTCCGGCTGGTCTTCCAGGCCGCCGAGGAGGTACAGCCCGGCGGTGCCCAGGACGCGATCGCCGCGGGGGCGCTGGACGGTCTGCAGCGCATCTACGCCCTGCATTGCGACCCGACCCATGACGTCGGCACCGTCGCCACCCGGCCGGGGCCGATCACCTCGGCGGCCGACCTCGTGCTCGTCCGCGTCCAGGGCAATGGGGGGCACACCTCCCGGCCGCACCTCACCGAGGATGTCGTCTACGCCCTCGCCCAGGTCGTCACCCAGCTCCCGGCGGCGTTGACCCGGCGGGTGGACCCGCGGTCCGGGGTCGCCATGGTGTGGGGGCGGATCACTGCGGGATCCGCGGCGAACGCCATCCCGCGGACCGGTGAGGCGCACGGCACCCTGCGGTGCCTCGACGCGAACCTCTGGGGCGGGCTGGAACTGATCGTCGCGGGTCTCGTGGAGGACATCGCCCGGCCCTACGGGGTGAAGGCCGAGGTGATCCACACCCGCGGGGTTCCGCCGACGGTGAACGACCCGGAGGCCGTCCTCGTCGTCGAGCAGGCGGTGCGCGAGGAGCTCGGTCCGGAGACCCTCGACCTCGCCGAGCAGAGCCTCGGCGGGGAGGACTTCGGCTGGATGCTCGAACAGGTTCCGGGCGCGATGATGCGCCTGGGCACCCGGACCCCCGGGGGCCGCACCTTCGACCTGCACCAGGGCGACTTCGAGGTGGATGAGCGCAGTATCGGGGTCGGCGCCCGGGCACTCGCCGCCGTCGCCCTGCGCGAATGTACTAACTGTTGTTTAGAAGCTTTTTTTAGCTTTATGCGATTATAGGACTGGGAAGATGTGAGATGTGGCTTCTCCGGAATAGGACTCATGCCGCAGACTTC
>JARRQM010000174.1:0-4655 GCA_037381765.1 Kineosporiaceae bacterium | reverse complement strand
GGCGGGCCGGGTGCGGTGATCGCCGTCGACGAGGCCCGCCCGAGCCTCGACGGTGCGCCCGGTACACCCGGCACATCCGGTAGACCCGGCACATCCGGTAGACCCGGCACATCCAGTACACCCGGTGCGGCCGGTGTGCAGTGGCGGTTCGGTGATCCGACCCGGCCCGACGTGGTCCGGCACCTCGACGGTGCCGACGTCGTCGTACACCTCGCCGACCCCGGAGACCTCCAGGTGGCGCTCGCCCAGCCGGCCCGGCAGCGGCGGGCCCGGGCCGTGCGGGCGGTGCAGGCGGTTTCGACTGCGGCGGCGGCCGTCGGGGCCCACCGGCTGGTCGTGGTGACCAGCGCGATGGTCTACGGGGCGCGGGCGGACAATCCGGTGCCGCTCCCCGAGGACGCGCCACTACGCGCCGACCTTGACCAGGGAATCGTCGGCGACCTGCTCGAGGTGGAGCGGATCGCCGCCCGGGTGCCGCGGGTACACCCGGGGCTCGCGGTCACCGTGCTCCGGCCGGCCGCGCTGGTCGGTCCCGGTATCGACACGGCGGTGACCCGGCATTTCGAGGCCCCCCGGGTGCTCACCGTGCGGGGCGCGGACACCCGCTGGCAGTTCTGCCACGTCGACGACCTCGGCGAAGCGGTCGGTACCGCGCTCGCCGCCGACCTGGACGGGGTGCTCACCGTCGGCGCCGACGGGGCCCTCGGCCGGGACGACGTGGAGCGGCTCACCGGGATGCGCCGGGTCGAAGTGCCACCGGGACTCGCCTTCGGTACGGCGGAGCGTCTGCACCGGCTCGGGGTCACCCCGATGCCGGCCGGGGACCTCGCCTACGTCGTCCACCCGTGGGTGGTGTCCGCGGAACGGCTGCGCGCGGCCGGGTGGCGGCCGGCGACGGACAACGCCGGCTGTCTCGCGGTGCTCGTCGACGAGGTCCGCGGGCGGGTCGCGGTGGCCGGGCGCCGGATGGAACGCCGGGACGCGGCACTCGGTGCGGCCGGTGCCGCGGTGGCCGTTGTGGCGACGGCAGCAGTGCTGCGGCAGGCCCGGAGTCGGCGTGGATGGCGTGGCCGCCCTAGTCTGTGATCTGCCGGCACGGTGCCGGGATGCGTGGGTGCGGGGACCGTACGGTGGCCCCGGGGACGGGTCGGGAGGTTATCGGTGACGGCGCAGCCACCCGGTTCGCTGGTGTTCCCACCCCCGGACGGGTCTGCGGACGGGTCACCGGGCCGTCCCCCCGCGGTCCCGGAGGCGGCATCGGGACTGGGCCGGCACACCGCGGTCCTGCTCGTGTCCGGGTTCTTCGCTGTCGTCCTCGCCGCGGTGAGCACCCTGCTGCCGGTGCCGTACGTGGAGTTGCGTCCCGGTCCGGCGCTGAACACCCTCGGCTCGCAGGACGGCCGTTCGCTGATCTCGGTGACCGGGCACGAGACGTACCCGACGTCGGGGCAGCTGGACCTCACCACGGTGTCCGTACTCGGCGGCCCGGGGCAGCGGTTGAACCTGTGGGAGGTCGTGTACAGCTGGCTGTCCTCCTCCGACACCGTCGTGCCGGAGGAGAACCTGTTCCCGGCGGGGGTGACCGAGCAGGAGTCCGAGCAGGAGAACGCCAAACAGATGGAGTCCTCGCAGAAGGCGGCGACCGCCGCGGCCATGAGCGTCCTCGGGGTCGACGTGCCCACCCTGCTCGGGGTCGACCAGGTGGATCCGAGCGTCCCCGCGGCCGGGGTCCTGCGGTCCGGGGACGTGCTGCTCGACGTCGACGGTGCCGCGGTGGACGACGTCCCGTCCCTGCGGGCGGCGCTCGCCGGGGTCGAGCCGGGGGCTCAGGTCACCTTGCGGATCCGCCGCGACGGTGCCGAACAGACCGTGTCGACGGCGACGATCGACGGCGAGGACGGCCGCGCCATGATCGGGGTGTACGTGAACGTGAGCGTCGAACCGTCGTTCCAGTTCCCGTACACCGTGGAGATCCAGATTGACGACATCGGCGGGCCGAGCGCGGGCATGATGTTCGCCCTCGGCATCGTCGACGTGCTCACCCCGGGGCCGATGACCGGCGGGAAACACATTGCGGGAACCGGGACGATCGACGCCGGCGGCACGGTGGGGCCGATCGGCGGGATCCAGCAGAAGATGATCGGCGCCCGCCGGGCCGGGGCCGACTGGTTCCTTGCCCCGGCCCTGGACTGCCCCGAAGTGGTCGGACACGTCCCGGAGGGCCTGCACGTCGTCCAGGTCTCGACCCTTCCGGAGGCGATCACCGCGGTCCGGACGATCGCGTCCGGCCAGGGCACCGACGCCTTACCGACGTGCACGCCCTGACGGCGGCCCGGGCGCGGTGACTCTGCCGGTCCGGTAGCTCGGCCCGGTTTCCCGGTCCGGTGATGTGCGGGCCCGGCGGATCGGGGTCCGTCGGGTTGGGGTCCGGACGGTGGTTCAGGCCCCGGACGGGTCGAGGGTCGTGGCGAGCGCGGTGACGAGGTTCGGCACGAGATCGGGGCCGACGGCCACCCGGTCGTCGCTGTCGTGGTCCCGGGACCGGATGGCGCAGGCCTGCACCCCGTTCCGGAGCACTCCGGCGACCAGTCGCAGGTCGCGGCGCCGGTGATCGGCGAGCAGGGCTGCCTGGGCGGCGTCGGGGTCGTCGGGCAACCCTGCTTCCGCCTCTGGCGGGACGACGATGCGTTCGACGACGACGGCGGCCCCGTCCACGGTGTCCGGCCAGCGGATCTGGCCGAGAAGGTGTTCGAGGTTCTCGGCTTCCGGCAGCCCTTCCTGCTCGACCGCGGTGAGGTGCTCGGTGTCGAGCCGGGCCTCCCGGACCACATCGGCGGGGAGCCGTTCGGCGAGGGCGGGGTCGCGGTCGATCGCCCCGGCCGTCCGGATCAGCGCGAACAGGCGGACCGGGCCGTCCCAGCCGCCGGAGGCGACATGCCGTTCGAGTTCGCGGACGGTCTGCTGGAGCGCTGCCTGCCGGGGATCCGCGGGCCGGACGGGGGCACTGCCACCGGTGGTGTCGTCGCGGGGTTCGTTGCGGTCGGGGGCGCTGCTGTCGGGGCCATCACGGTCGGGGGCGCTGCTGTCGGGCACCGCCCGATCCTCGCACGTCGCCGTTCCGCCAGATGCAGTGCCACCGTTCTCAGCTGGGCGCCGTGCCGGTCAGGTCTGGGGGAACCCGCTGTGGTGTGGGTAAGTTCTTCTCTCGTGAGCTTTGCGAAGGAACCGCGTAAGGGATTCCGGCCCGTTCTCGGGCGCCGTCGGGGGGCGCTGCTGCCCACCGTGGTGGTGCTCATCGCCCTCGTCTTGGTGGTGCTGCTGCTCTCCGAGATCTGGACGGATGTGCTGTGGTTCCGCCACCTCGGGTACACCGGGGTGTACCGGACCCGCTTGTTCACCCAGGTCGGGTTGTTCGTCGTGGGCGGGCTCATCATGGCTGGTGGGGTGCTCGCCAGCTTGCTCATCGCCTACCGGACCCGGCCGATCTACGCCCCCGCGTCGACCGAGCAGGCGAGTCTGGACCGGTACCGGGAGTCGATGGAGCCGCTGCGCCGGTTCGTCGTTGTCGCCCTGCCCGCCTTCGTCGGGTTGTTCGCGGCGTGGCCGGCCAGCCAGGAGTGGCGCACGTTCCTGTTGTGGTGGAACCGGTCCTCGTTCGGCACCAAGGACCCGCAGTTCCACCTCGACCTGGGTTTCTACGTGTTCACCTTGCCGTGGTTGCAGTTCCTGGTCGGGTTCGTCACCTCGGTCGTCTTCGTCTCCGGGCTCGTCGCCGTGGTCACCCACTACCTGTACGGGGGGCTGCGGCTGCAGAGCGAGGGACAGCGGATGACCTCGGCGGCACGGGTCCACCTCGCGTCGATCGCGGCCCTGTTCCTCGTGTTGCGCGGACTCGACTCGTGGATCGGCATGTACGCGCTGACCACCCGGCAGTCGACGCTGATCACCGGGCTCACCTACACCGATGCGCGGGCCGTGGTGACCGCACGGGCGGTGCTCGCGGTGATCTCGGTCATCGTTGCGGCGCTGTTCATCGTCGCCGCGTTCTCCGACGGGTGGCGGATGGTCCCGCTGTACGGGGTGGCGCTGCTCGTCGTGTCCGCGATCGTCGTCGGGCAGATCTATCCGGCGATCGTGCAACGGTTCCAGGTGACGCCGAGCGCCCAACAACTGGAGGCGCCGTACATCCAACGGAACATCACCGCGACCCGGGATGCGTACGGGATCTCCGGGTTGGAGGTGACCCGGTACGCGGCCCGCACCCAGGCGACCCCGGACGCCCTGCGCAATGACGCCGCGACGATCCCGGGGATCCGGCTCATCGACCCGGCGCTGATCAGCCCGACGTTCCGGCAGCTGGAGCAGAACAAGCCGTACTACTACTTCGCCGACAGCCTCGACGTCGACCGCTACGACATCGACGGGAAGACCCGCGACACGGTGATCGCGGTCCGTGAACTCAACCTCGACGACGCCCCGGACAGTCAGCGCAACTGGTACAACGACCACGTCGTCTACACACACGGTTTCGGCGTGGTCGCGGCCTACGGCAACACCCGCACCTGGGACGGCAAACCGGTGTTCTTCCAGTCCGGGATCCCTTCCCCCGGCGCTCTCGGTGGGTTCGAGCCGCGGGTCTACTACGGGGAGCAGTC
>JARRQM010000173.1:0-4659 GCA_037381765.1 Kineosporiaceae bacterium | reverse complement strand
CCGGGAGCGCCCGGAGCGCCCGGAGCGCCCGGAGCGCCGAACATACCTGGGGTGGCAGGTGCGGGTATCCCTTCCACTTCTGGGAGCGGGGCGAGGAAAGGAGCCGGCGCGGGGACGGACGGCGGGGCCGGCACCGGTCCGGCGGCCCGGCTCATACCCCCGACCACCGCGTACGGAACCGGTCGCAGCCCGCTCGGCCCCGGGGCGACCAGTACCCCGGCGAGCGCCCGGGCCCCGGCGGCGTGCCGCACCGTGCGCAGCACCGCGGCGTACCAGAATCCCCGGGCCGTTCCGGCGGGGACACCATCGGCGAGTTCCCGCTCCAACTGACCGAACAGGTGGTCGACCTGTTCCATGACTTCCCGGAACGCGCGGTCCCCGGCGATCCGGCCGGGTGTGGCGTCCCCCGCCCACAGGGCGACCTGGCGGGCCACACGCTCGCGCAGTTCCTCCGGCGGGAGGTCGGCGACCCGCCCCAGGGCGGACCCGGCCTCGGCGGCGGCACCGTCCAACCGTTGCTGCTGCGTACGCTGCTGGTGGTGCCGCACCGCGGCGTCAAGTTCGATGCGTACCCGCGGCGGCAGGTCGACCTGCGCATCCTCCGGGGAGAACGGGATGAGCCGACCGAGCGCACCGGGCAGGCGGGCGTCATCTCCGGGACGGGCCTGCGACCACAGCACGGCGGCGGAGACGAGCGCCGCGACCACGGCCTCGGTCACCCACCCGGCGAGCAGGACGTGCCGGGCCGGCGCGATCCCGGCCAGCCCGACCATCGGGGCGAGCACCGTGGTGGCCCCGACGACGAGCACGGTCAGCGGGGCGACGGCGCGCCCGTAGCTGACGAGCATCCGCAACACACACGACCGCAGGTGGGATCGGGCGGTACCGCGGGCGTGCGGCTCCAGGACCGACACCGGGAACGGCGCGGTCAGCCGGGCCAGGGTCGCCGATGCCGCCGCCGCACTCCGGGCGAGCAGGGCCGCCAGGGACAGGACGACGACGAGGAGAGCCAGCAGGGCGGCGGTCACGTCGCGGCCACGTAGCAGACGCGGTTGCCGCGCGTCATGGGGACGATCCGGCCCTGCGCGGTGAGCGCCTCGACGCAGACCAGGACCTCACGCCGTCCGGCGCCGGTGAAGGTGACCAGGTCGATCACGTCGAGGGCCAGCCAGGGCCGGCTGGTGAGGACGGACAGCACGGCCGCGGCTTCCGGGGGGAGCGGGCGCCGCGGGACCCGGCCGGAGCGGCGCCCCGCCCGGGCCGGACCAGGGGCGGGGGCGCGTTGCGCGGCGGGCTCGTAGTGCGGGGCGGGCTCGGGCATGACGACCGGTGCGGGAGCGACCCCGGGCCAGGAGGCGGGTGCGGGGGCTGCGGTTGGGGCGGCAACGGCAGGCATGGAGGTGAGTGCCGGGGCCGCGGCGGGACCGGACCGGGCAGCGCCGGGCTGGGCAGTGAAGGCGGGCACCGCGGGCCCGGTGAGCGCGGGCACCGTTGCGTCGGCGGATGTCGGGGCTGCGGACGGTGCGGGTGCGAGTGCGGGTGTGGGTGCGGGGAAGGTGTACAGGGAACCGTCGGTGTCCGCCGTTGGCGGGATGGTCGGGGCCGGTGGTCCCGGTTCGGCAACCGGGGTGACGGCACGGGACGTCCTTCGTTGGCGGCGCAGGCTCTCCCGCCGGGTGAGCGGTGCCGGGGCCGATTCCCGCCCGGGACTCAACGGCGGCATCACTTCGGTCACGAGCTGCACTTGAGCCGACACGGATAGTGATACTAGAGACTTGGTGGGGCCGGAGCCGGCACTTTCCACGCGCGTAGCCCTCCGAATGCCCGATGCCGCCGGGAGGGCGTCCTGGACGAAGATCAGTGGGCGCGGCCGGGCCAGACCGCGGACAGCGGCCCGGGCCGGCCGAAAAGGTACCCCTGCCCCCGGTCGCAGCGCAGCGAACGCAACCACTCCCGCTGTTCGGGCCGCTCCACCCCCTCGGCGACCACGATCAGCCGGTGCGCCTTGGCCAGTGCGAGGATCGCCTCGACCACCCCGTCATCCACCCGGTCCACGCCGAGCCCCTGCACGAACGACCGGTCGATCTTGAGCACATCCACCGGCAGGTGCTTGAGCTGGGACAGGCTGGAATACCCGGTACCGAAGTCGTCGACAGCCAGCCGCACCCCCAGTGAGCGCAACTCCAGCAACACCGACCGGGCCGTCGGCAGGTCTTCCATCAGCGAACTCTCGGTGACCTCCAGCCCGAGCCGATCCGGGGGAACCCCGGTGTCGAGCAGCGCCCGGGCCACCGTCCCGACGAGTTCCGGCCCCAGCTCCGCCGCGGACACGTTCACCCAGACGGTCACCTCGGACCACTCGGGCAGTTTCCGCCGCTCGGCCAAAGCCTCCAGGGACGTCCGGAGCACCCACCGGCCGAGCGGATGGATCAGCCCGCTCTCCTCGGCCACCGGGACGAACTGCAACGGCGGGATCGGGCCACGCACCGGGTGGTTCCACCGGACCAGGGCCTCGACCCCAACCACCCGGCCGTCGGTGAGGTCGACATTCGGTTGGAAGGCCACGGACAGCTGGCCGGTGCTGATCGCCTCCCGCAGATCCGCTTCGAGTTCGAGAACCCGGACGGCGTGCTCGTGCATGGCCGCGTCAAAAACGACGACCCGGTCCCGGCCGTTGCCCTTGGCCCGGTAGAGGGCGGCGTCGGCGTTCCGCAGAACCGTGGTCACCCCGATCTCCTCGGCCTCGGCGACGGCCACCCCGATACTCGCGGACAACACGATGTCCCGGCCGTGCACGTTCACCGGCCTGCGCACCGCCTCGACCAGCCGGGCCCCGAGCTCGTCGAGCACCCGGCCATCACCGCCGACCAAGGTGAGCACGACGAACTCGTCCCCGCCGAACCGGGACACCACGGCGTCGTCCCCGGCCGCCTCGGCGACCCGCTCGGCGATCTCACTGAGGTACTCGTCCCCGACGGCGTGGCCGAGACTGTCATTGACCATCTTGAACCGGTCGAGGTCCATGAGCAGCACCGCGACCCGGCGGCCGGTGGGACGCTCGGCGGTGAGCTGTTCCACCGCCGCGGAGTAGGCGGTGTGCAGCCCGGCCCGGTTGGGTAACCCGGTCAGCGGGTCGGTCAGGGCCATCCGGCGGATCTGCTCCTGCGCCCGGGTCCGGGTGATCGCGAGCCCGGTGAGATCCGCCCACCGCTGGATCAGCCCCCAATGCTGCTCTTCCGGTTCCCGCGGGGTACGGAAGTACGTGGCGAACGTGCCCAGCACGCTGCCATCGGTGTCGAGGATCGGCAGCGACCAGCAGGCGCGCACCCCGGCTGCGGCGGCAAGGTCCCGGTACCCCTCCCAGCGCGGGTCCACCTCGATATTCGCACTGATCACCCGCCGCCGGGTGTACGCGGCCGTCCCGCAGGAACCCACCGCCGGGCCGATCCGTACCCCGTCGATCGACTGCCGGTAGGACGCCGGCAGGCTCGGGCCGGCCCCGTCCCGCAGACAGTCGCCCTCGCTGAGCAGGATCGAACAGAGCACATCGGGATCCTGCTGCTCGACGGCCTTCGCGATCGTCGCGAGCACCTCGGTGAGGTTCGCCCCCGCCGTGATCATCTGCAGCACTTCGCCGCTGGACCCGAGCAACTGCCGTTCCTGCTCCAGGTCACGGGTACGCCGGTGCAGCTCCATGGCGTCGACGACCCGTCGGGACAACCGTTCGAGAATCCCCCGAGGCGCGTCCCCGAGGTCACGGGGCACCACGTCGAGAACCCCGAGCATGCCGACCACCTGCCCGGACGGCGCGATCAGTGGCATCCCGGCGAAGAACCGCACCTCCGGGGCCCCGGCCACCATGGAGGCCCCGGCGAACCGGGGATCCTCGCTGGCGTCGGCAACCACGATCGGCTGCCCGCCGACGACGACCTCCCGGCACGGCGAACCCGCGACGGGTAGGGAGCGCAGGTCGGTGCCCACCCGGGCCTTGACCCAGACCGTGTCCCCGTCCACGAGGCCGACCAGGGCCAGGGGCGCCTCACAGGCCACCGCCGCGAGCTCGACGAGTTCGTCAAGGGCGGCCTCCGGCCCGGCGTCGAGGAACTGGTACTCCCGCACCGCCGCGAGACGGGCCGGATCGTCCAACGGAACCCCGCGATGCCGGTGCACATCCCGGCGCTTCCGGGAGGACGGCGCCGGGGGAACCGCACCGGCCGCCCCGGACCGCCCCACCGTGGGGACCGTACTTTCGACGGGGACCGGGCTCTCGACGGGGACCAGGCTCTCGACGGGGACCAGGCTCTCCGGGATGGCCTCCCCCACGAAGTCTCTCCCCGGTAGGCCCTCATCGACGGGCACCCCCACGACGGGTGTCCCGTCCGCGGGCACCTCATCGACGGGCACCCCCACGACGGGTGTCCCGTCCGCGGGCACCTCATCGACGGGCACCCCCTCCACGGGTGTCCCGGTCCGGGGAGCCGAGGGCGCCGGCTCATCAGCAGGATCCGGACGGCGGGGTTCCGGGATGACAGCTCGTGGCCCGGCAGGCGCAGTGCCGTCCCGGTCGGCCTCCCGACCCATCTCCGGCCCGGCCTCCGGTTCCGGTTCCGGTTCCGGTTCCGGTTCCGGTTCCGGTTCCGGTTCCGGTTCCGGTTCCGG
>JARRQM010000172.1:0-8113 GCA_037381765.1 Kineosporiaceae bacterium | reverse complement strand
ACCTGCAACGGTTCGTCGGTCTCCCCGGCGGGATGTGCCTCCGACTCCGTGCCAACGCCTGTGGACATCTGGCCTCCCTGGTCCGCGTCACCGGTCCCGGTCGCGGAACCGGACAGGTCCAGCAGACCAAGTCCCGGGGCGGACCACAAGCCCTGACGGTCCCCGGTGTGGCGACCCCCGGACGGGCTGATCATCAAGGTCCGGACATCCGGGATCTTCGTCCCCCAGCTGCTGCTCCCCTCGGGTGAGCGGCAGCAACCCGCCGCGGGTCAGTCCGCGGGACGTCCGCCGGACAGGTCGTCGGCCAATCGTGCCGCCCAGCCGCGCACCGCCGCCCAGTCGCGGTAATCCCCGCCGGTCACGTCCAGTTCGGCGACCACACCCAGCTCACCGTCGTCGAGTTCGTCGGGGTCCAGACGCCCACCGAACACCCGGTGCTCGCGGGCCCCGGTGAGGGCGAGCAGCTCGTCGAGGTCCAGCGGCCCCTCATGCATCGCGGGCTCACCGACCGGGCCGCTGGAGAACAACCACACCGCCCGTTCCCGGAGGGCCTCGGCGTGGTCGCGGGCGAAGCCCACTGCCGGTTCCAGCCAGCGCCGCAGGTACAGGGCACTGCCCAGGACGACCGCATCGGCGCCGTCCAGGTCCCCGCCCGGTCCGGTCCCGACCCGGCCCGCGACGACGAGGACCGTGCCAACCACCCTAGACTGGATGGACATGCGCCCGTCGACCACCGTCCCCGATCCGCAACACCTGTCGGAACGGCTGGACGGGATCCGCCCCGCCGACGCCGCGCGCCTGCGCCGCCGCCTCGGCGGGCGGCGCCGCGGCCCCCGGAACACACCCCCCGCGGGATTCCTCGACGCCCTCGCCGCGGCCGAGGAACGGGTCGCCCGGCGCCGGGCCGGCGTTCCCCGGATCGACTACCCCGAGGCTCTACCGATCAGCGCCGCCCAGGAGGAACTGCGCGCGGCCATCCGGGACCACCAGGTCGTCATCGTCGCCGGGGAGACCGGCTCGGGGAAGACCACCCAGCTGCCGAAACTCTGCCTGGAACTCGGCCGCGGGGTACGCGGGATGGTCGGGCACACACAGCCGCGGCGGATCGCGGCCCGGGCCGTCGCCGAACGGATCGCCGCCGAACTCGCCGTCCCGCTCGGAGCGCAGGTCGGCTACGCCGTCCGGTTCACCGACCGGGTCGGGGAGGACACCCTGGTCAAGGTGATGACCGACGGGATCCTGCTCGCCGAGATCCAGCGGGACCGCGACCTGCTCGGCTACGACACGATCATCATCGACGAGGCCCACGAGCGCAGTCTGAACATCGACTTCCTGCTCGGCTACCTGCACCGGCTGCTGCCCCGACGCCCCGACCTCAAGGCGATCATCACATCCGCGACGATCGAGGTCGACCGCTTCTCCCGGCACTTCGGCGACGCCCCGGTGATCGAGGTGTCCGGCCGGACCTATCCGGTGCAGCTCCGCTACCGGCCGCTGCTGCAGGAGCCCGCCTCCGACGACGAGGACGAGGATCCGGGTGACTCCGGGGCGCCGACCGGTTCCGTCGACCTGAACGGACCCGGTATCGCAGGAGGTTCCGGCACCGCAGGAGGTTCCGGCAGGACGGGCGGTCCCGGCGGGACGCGTGGCCGTCCACGACGGCCCGGCCCCGCCCCCCGTCGTGAGGTGCCCCGGGAACCCACCGAGGCGATCTGCGACGCCGTCACCGAACTCGCCGCCGAGGGGCCGGGGGACGTTCTCGTCTTCCTGTCCGGGGAACGGGAGATCCGTGACACCGAAGACGCCCTGCGCCGCCTCGACCTGCCGCACACCGAGATCCTCCCGCTGTACGCGCGGCTGTCCGCGGCCGAACAGCACCGGGTGTTCACCCCGCATCCGGGCCGCCGGGTCGTCCTCGCCACGAATATCGCCGAAACCTCCCTCACCGTGCCGGGGATCCGCTACGTCGTCGACCCGGGAACCGCCCGGATCTCCCGCTACAGCAACCGGCTCAAGGTGCAGCGGCTGCCCATCGAACCGGTCTCCCAGGCGTCCGCCCGGCAGCGGGCCGGTCGCTGCGGGCGGTTGGAGGACGGGATCTGCATCCGGTTGTACTCCGAGGAGGACTACCGGGCGCGCCCCGCCTTCACCGAACCGGAGATCCTCCGCACGAGCCTCGCCTCGGTGATCCTCTCGATGACCTCCCTCGGACTCGGCGAGGTCGCCGACTTCGGTTTCCTCGACCCGCCGGACGCCCGGCAGATCCGCGACGGCCTCGCCCTGCTGCACGAACTCGGCGCGCTGGAACCGGACCCCCGGGGCGGGCGGCGCCGGCTCACCCCGACCGGGCGGGCGATGGCCCAGCTCCCCGTCGACCCGCGGCTGGCCCGGATGATCGTCGAGGCGGACCGGCTCGATGTGCTCCCCGAAGTACTCGTCGTCGCCGCTGCCCTGTCCATCCAGGACCCGCGGGAACGACCGGCCGAGAACCGGGCCGCCGCCGACGCCGCACACGCCCGGTTCGCCGACCCGGACTCGGACTTCGTCGCCTACCTCAACCTGTGGAACCACCTCACCGAACGGCAACGCGAACTGTCCTCGTCGAAGTTCCGCCGGCTGTGCCGCGAGGAGTACCTGCACTACCTGCGGGTCCGGGAATGGCAGGACGTACACGCCCAGCTGCGGCAGGTGGCCCGGTCCCTGAAGATGACCGCCGGCCCGGCCCGGGGACCGGTCCGCGGCACCGCGGAGATCGCCGAAGGCGCCGGCCGGCACCGGGCGGACCTGCACCGCGCCCTCCTGTCCGGGCTGCTCTCGCACTTCGGGTTGAAGGACCCGCAGGGCGGGGAATACCTCGGGGCGCGCGGCGCGAAGTTCGCCCTCTCCCCCGGGTCGGCCCTGTTCCGCCGTACCCCCCGCTGGGTGGTCGCGGCCGAACTCGTCGAAACGACCCGGCTGTGGGCCCGGGTTGCGGCCCGGGTGGAACCGGACTGGGTCGAGCAGCTCGCCGAGCACCTGGTCAAACGCAGCTACAGCGAGCCCCGTTGGGACCGTGGCCGCGGTGCGGTACTCGCCACCGAACGGGTCACCCTGTACGGCGTCCCCCTGGTCACCGGGCGCACCGTCGGGTACGGCAAGGTCGACCCGGTGCTGGCCCGGGAACTGTTCCTCCGGCACGCCCTGGTCGAGGGCGACTGGGACACCCGGCACACGTTCTTCCACCGCAACCGGACCCTCATCGACGACGTCGAGGACCTCGAACACCGCGCCCGCCGCCGGGACATCCTGGTCGACGACGACACCCTGTTCGACTTCTACGACGCCCGGGTCGGCACCGACGTCGTCTCCGCCCGGCACTTCGACAGCTGGTGGAAGCGGACCCGCCGGGACCGCCCCGACCTGCTCGACTTCACCCCCGCCCTCCTGGTCAGCGACGGGGCCGCAGCGGTCCACGAACACGACTACCCGGAGAGCTGGCGGCAGGACGACCTGACACTGCCACTGGAGTACCGGTTCGAGCCGGGCACCGAACATGACGGGGTGAGCGTGCGGATCCCGCTGCCGGTGCTCAACCGGGTCCGTGCGGACGCCTTCGGCTGGCTCGTCCCCGGACTGCGCGCCGACCTGGTTACCGCGCTCATCCGGAGCCTGCCGAAAGCGCTGCGCCGGCAGTTCGTCCCCGCCCCGGACACCGCCCGGACCGTCCTCACCGAACTGCCGGAGGACATTCCCGGGGATGGGACGGCACAGGTTCCGCCACTCACCGCGATCGTCGGGCAGATCCTGCAACGGCGCACCGGCACCCCGGTCCCGCACACCGCCTGGGATGCCGAGGCACTGCCCGACCACCTGCGGATGACCTTCATCGTCGAGGACGAGAACGGCCGGGAGGTCGGCCGGGGGAAGGACCTCGACGCGCTACGGGCCCGATTGCGCCCGCGGATGCAGGAGAGCCTGTCCCGGGCCGCCCGGGAGATCGAACGCAGCAGGCTGGACCGGTGGACGCTGGACGCCCTACCGCGCACCGTGTCCCTGGCCCGCGACGGGCAGACGGTCCGCGGCTACCCCTCCCTGGTCGCCGACGGCGAGCAGGTCGCCGTGCGGGTCCTCGACAGCGCCGCGGAACAGGAACGGGCCATGCCCGCGGGGACCCGCCGGCTGGTCCTCGCCCAGCTGCCTTCCCCGGTCCGGGCCGCGGCGGGGCGGCTGGACACCCGGGCGAAACTGGTCCTCGCCGACAACCCGCACGGTGGGGTGGCCGCCCTGCTCGCCGACTGCCTGGACGCCGCCGCGGACCGGCTCATCGCCGAGGCCGGCGGCCCGGCCTGGGACGCGCCGGGGTTCGCCGCGCTCGTCGAAGCGGTCCGGCCACGCCTCGCCGACGCCCTCGCCGACCTGCTCACCCGCACCGAACGGGTGCTCGCCGCGGCCCAGGACGTCCGCCGTGCTCTCACCGCGACGACCAGCCCCACCTTGCGGGACGGGGTCGCCGACGCCCGGGAACAGCTGGCCGCCCTGGTGTACCCGGGGTTCGTCACCGCCACCGGCTGGCAGCGGCTGCCCGACCTGGTCCGTTACCTGCGGGCGCTCCAGTACCGGCTGGACCGGATGCCGGAGCGGGCCGCCGCCGACCGGGCCGCCCTCGCCCAACTCGACGACCTGGCCGACGCCCTCGACGAGGCCCGGCAGGCCCTGCCGCCGGCCCGCCGGGACGACCCCCGACTCGCCGAGATCGGCTGGATGCTCCAGGAACTCCGGGTCGGGCTGTTCGCCCAGCAACTACGCACCGCCTACCCGGTGTCGGCGAAACGGGTCCGCAAGGCGATCGCGGCGCTCCAGGACTGACCCGGAGCGGGCGCCACCGGCCCCAGGGCCGGCCGGGCCCCGCAGCGGCCCGGATCTCCATCTCGGCCACACACCGACAACACCCGGCCCGCACCACCAGCCGGTGTCCTGGGACCACCCGAGAGAAGGAACAGGTGATCCCCATGCGTCCCACCCGCGTGCTCGCTGCGGCTGCGGCTGCGGCCATCGTCGGCGGCGGGTTCCTCGCCAGCGCCGCCCTGGCCGACGACGGCGCCGGCGCCCCATCCGATGCACCCATCCCCGCGACCGCCACCTCGGCCGCCCCGTCCGCGGCGCCGACGACCGCACAGGCCCGCACCGGCGCTCCGGCCCAGGAACGCAACCGCGTGCAGAACCGCGCGGGCGACACCGGCACCGCCCCGGCCACCGCCGGAACCGGAACCGGAACCTGCCCGAGCGCTCCGGACACGGCAGCTGCGCGGACTGACCAGCTCCCCGCACCACTCCGGACCGACGGCCCCGCAGCGGGCCGTCACCGACCGGCCGGGCGGCCCCTCACCCGCACCCCGCCCGGCCCCGCTCACCCGGCCGGGAGCGTCACCGTGAACACGGCGCCCCGGCCGGGTGGGCCACCGGCCCGGACCTGACCGCCGTGCACCCGGACGAGTTCGGCGACGACCGCGAGCCCGATACCGCTGCCCGGCCGGTCCCCGGCCCCGCGACCACGGAAGAACCGTTCGAATACGCGTTCCCGCTCCTCCGGGGGAATTCCCGGCCCGGAGTCGGTCACCGTCAACCGCACCTCACCGGCCTCACGCGCGACGGCGACCTCGATCCGGCCCCCGCGCGGGGTCACCGCGGTCGCGTTCGTCAGCAGGTTCGTCACGACCTGGCCGAGCCGGATCTCGTCACCGTCGACGGCGAGCAGCTCCCGGGGGCCGGTGAGGATGACCTCGACGTCCTGCCCGGCCTCCTGGAAACGGTGCCGCAACTGCCCCACCGCCTGCTCGGCCACCCCGGCGAGGTCGACCCGGTCCCGACGCAGGCTCAGCCCGGCCGCCTCGGCGGAGGACAACGTGGCGAGGTCGTCGACGATCCGCTCCAGCCGGAGCACCTCCTCGTGGAAGGACCGCACCATGTCCAGGCCCGGTTCGGCGAGCCCGTCCAGGACCTCCTCGCTGACCCCGCGCAAGATGGTCACCGGGGTCCGCAACTCATGGGCCACGTCGGCGGCCATGGCCCGGCGGAGCTCGTCCTCACGCTGCAGGGTCGCCGCCATCCAGGGCGAAGACCCGGGACACCTCGCCGAGTTCCCCGGGACCGTCCCGGAGCAGAGCGGATGCCGCCGGATCGGCCCGTTCCACGGCGCGGGCGGCCGCGCCGAGAGCGACGACCGGACGGGTGATGATCCGGGTGACGGCGAGGGCCGCGAGGGTCGCCCGCAGGACAGCGACGACCACGGCGACAGCCACGGTGCCGACCATCGCCCGGGCCGCCGCACCCGCGGGGTCCGGGGCCGCCGGTGCCGGGTCGATCAAGGCGCGGCCGACGACGGCCCCGGCGACGACGATGGGCAGCCCTGGCGAGGGCGCGGCACGGTCTGCCGGAACGGCTCCGGAACCGGGGCCGGAACCGTCCGCGGCGTCACCGGCTGCGGTCGCCCGGGCCGCCCCGCTGTCCGCGGCACCTCGGGCTACCTCACCGAGGGTGGCGACCTGGGCTACCTCGCCGACGGCGGTGCCCCGGGCTGCCTCGGCCAGCCCCTGGCCGGCCCTGTTCCCCGAACCGGAACTGCTCCGGGATGGGCTGTGGCTACCCGTTCCCGGGGTTGCGGTGGAGGTCCCGCCCGGGGTGCCGGTCGCCCCGGTACTCCCGGACGGCACGCCCGGTGTCGTCCCGGTGGTCGGGGTCCGGCTCCTGGTCCGCGTCGGGTCCGGGGATACCGGTCCGGCGGGCCCGGGCAGTCCGGCCACCGGGGCTCCGGTGGCGTTGAGCACGACGACCTGGAGGCCGGCGGCACGGGCGAGTGCGCGGGCCGCGGTGAGGTCGGCCCGCTCCCACGACCCGGCGCGGGTATAGGCCGTGGCGAGGGCGGCGACGATGGCCCGCTCAGCACGTTCCCGTTCTCCCGCTTGCAGTCCCGCTGTCTCGGTGCGGATCGTCCCGACCGCAGGGAGCACGACGAGGGTGACCGCGATCAGCGCCACCGCGACAATGGCGAACAGGAGACGGCGCCCCAGTGGGCCGAGCCGGAGGACCGAGGGCACGCGCATTCGTCGAGCTTGTCCGGGGCCGGTGCGACCGGCCAGCGGCCATGGTCCCGGACGCGGACGATCCGGGACCTCCGCACCTGGACGCCGTCCCTCGCCCCGGACAGGGATAGCACCGGACGGGGATGGAACCGGACGGCGACGGCAGTGCGGCGACGGCAGTACGGCGTGGGCAGTACGGCGAGGGAAAGGGGCGGGGCATGGGCGCGAGCGTCCTGGTGATCGAGGACGAGCGGAAGATCCGGCAGCTGCTGCGCAGCTACCTGGAGCATGACGGGCTGTCGGTGCTGACCACCGGGTCGGGCGCCGAAGGACTGCGGATCGCCCGGGAATCGGAACCGGATCTTGTCCTCCTCGACCTCGGCCTCCCCGACGTCCCCGGCGAGGAGGTGCTGCGCGAGCTGCGGGACCGGACCCGGGTCCCGGTGCTGGTGCTCACCGCCCGCGGGGAGACCGGGGACCGGATCCGCGGGCTGGAACTCGGCGCCGACGACTACGTGACCAAGCCGTTCAGCCCGCGGGAAGTGGTCCTGCGGGCCCGGGCGGTACTGCGCCGGGCAGGTGCGGTCAGCTCCGGTGCGGTCCGTTTCGGGCAGGGCCGGCTCGCCATCCACCCGCACCACCGCAGCGCCCACCTCGACGGCCGTCCGCTCACCCTCACCCCGAGCGAGTGGGGGGTGCTCACCACGCTCGCCGACGCCCCGGGACGGGTGTTCAGCCGGGGGGAACTGGTCAGCCGGATCCGGGGGTACGCGTTCGAGGGGGACGAACGGATCATCGACACGCATGTGAAGAACCTGCGACGCAAGCTCGACGCGGCGGCAGACTCGGGGACGGAGCAGGTAGTCGAGACGGTGCTGGGGGCCGGGTACCGCTTGGCCCTGCCCCGCGACCGCGATTAGGGGCGCCCACCGCGCCCGGGGCCGGTATCCCTTCGGCCCCCTCCTGCGTCCATGTACCGACCGGGTCCGAGGGTGACCCGGCTGCGAAGGAGATACCTCCCATGACCAGCAATGAATCCCTCGTCGACCGGGTGA
>JARRQM010000171.1:0-4684 GCA_037381765.1 Kineosporiaceae bacterium | reverse complement strand
GGGGGAGCTCCTCGGCGATGAAGTCAGGGTCGAGGTCGGTGATCACGGTTTCCGGGCGGGTAGTCTTTCGAACAAGTGTTCGATACGGTGGTGGGGTGAACGGCTATCAGCAGCGGCACCGCCGCCCGTCCAGCCTGCGGGGGGAACAGCTCGCCGGTGAACCGGTCACCTGGGCCGCCGTTCCCATTCCCGTCTTTGTCTGGGTCGACTGGGCTGACGGGAACGTCGAGGAAGTGGCGGCGGAGGCCACGGAGTGGACCCGTCGCGCGGTACATGTGCGGTGGAAAGGGGGTCCCCGGATCGGTTACGAGGCGTGGGTTTGGGTCGGAGCGGTGCGTCGCCGACCGTCTTGACGGCACGCGCTCAGTCGATGCCGCGCTGGGCGAGTTCTTCGGCGGCCTGGGCTCGTTCGCTGTGTGCGGCGATCCGCGGGTCGGAGTGGATGTGGTCGAGGATCGCTGCACGCTGTGCGGGTTCCAGGCGGTGCCAGATCCGGTCGGCCAGGCGCAGCCCGTGCACCTGTTCGTTCACTGAGCGCGCGTCGGTGACCGCGGAGAGCACCGCCTCGGCGTCGGCGAGGGCGTGGTCACCGTCCATGAGCCCCAAGGCGATGGCGCGGACCACGGGGGGCCCGTCCCGGAAGATCCGCTGCACCTCGGCCGGGTCGAAGGAGTTCGTCATCGCCACCTCGGCGGCCCGGGCGATGAGGGTGTCCTGCAGGTGGGTCTTCGCCGTCCGGTGCTGTGGTTCGTCCAGGGCGTGATGGATGAACCCGTAGGCGTCGGCGAACCGGGCGAGTTCGGTGCCGTCGAGGATGCCCGCGGTACGGGAAGCGCCGAGTTCCTGCACCGTACGGGTGAGTCGGAGCTGCTCTCCGCCGGGGGGCCGCTCCTCCCACCGGTCCAGCAGGAACGGGCTGATCACCAGGAGGAATCCGGCGACGATGGGCAGCGCGGTGAGCCCGACCCCGGCCTGGCGCAGGGCGGCGACCGCGCCGATGCCGAGCATGGTGACCCCGGAGGCGATGAGTACCCCGCGGGCCGCGAGCCGGGGCCACTGCTGCTCCGGGTTCCGGGACGGTTTCGGATCCCGGAACGCGGCCGTGGAGCGGGGGTGCGGCGGGGTGCCGGTGTCGGTCTCGGTGTCGGTGGTCATGCCGGGAGCTCCCCACGGGTCGACGGTGAACGCGCAGCGTGATCGCCAACCCTACGCCGCCCCCGGATCGCGTGGCAGCACGACGCGGGGTGGTGCCGGGTGCTCGCCGGCTGTGGTGCGGCGGGCACACGGTGACACCGTGCGATGTCAGTGATGCGCAGTGCCCGCCCCGTCCGGGAAGGCCTGTTCCTCGGTCTTGCCGGGCAGCTGGTGCGGGTCGTCGCCGGAGTCGGGGAGTCCCGGGACCGAGCGTCACCGCTGGCTCCGGCCGGGCGACGCCTGGCCGGGTACTCGGGGTCCGGGCGGGTCAAGCGCCCTCCCGGATGTGCCGATAACCCCTGCGAGCGCGGGCACGACTGGCCCGTGGCCGGCAAGGAGGCGACCGCATGTCCGCAACCATCCTGTGCGCCAGTGCCGATCCGCAGCTCGTCGCCGAGGTCGAGAACCAGTTGCACGGCGGGGAGCACTGTTGGCAGGTTCGCGGCGTGACGACTTCCGAGCAGGCACTGGAGGCGCTCTCCGGCGACCTGGTCGACGCGATCGTCGCACCACCGACGATGATCGCCCCGGACGGGATGAGTCTGCTGGAGTACACCCACACGCACTTCCCCGCGGTGGCCCGGCTCGCGCTGGCCGCGGAGGCCTCCGGACCGGTCCAGGTCGACGGGGTCGGCCCGTTGGGTCAGGCCCTGTCCAAGCCGTGCACTCCGGGGAACCTGGAATCGGCCGTCGATCTCGTCCTGGAATTGCGCGGTCTGGTCGATTCCGAGCAGTTGCGCACCCTGTTCGGTGCCCAGCAGTCACTGGCCAAACCCCCGCACATCTACACCAGCCTGGTCGAGCTTAGTCAGGATCCGGACTCGACCGCCGAAGACGTCGTCAACCTGGTGCAGCAGGACGTCGGCCTCACCGCGGAAGTGCTGCGCCTGGTCAACAGTGCTTTCTATGCCCAGTCCGAAGCGGTCGGGGACCTGTCCTGGGCCGTGGTCCTGCTCGGCCTGGAAACGTTGATGTCGCTGGCCCTGGCCGGGGTGGTATTCCGTCCCGGGGCCGCTTTGCCGGAGGGGCTGGACAGTTCCGATCTCGCGACCCGGGCGGTCCGGGCGAGTACCACCGCCCAGAAGGTCGCCCGGCGGGACCGTTGGGATCACGACACCGTCTCCGAGGTGGCTCTCGCCGCACTGCTCGCGGAGGTGGGGCTGCTCGTGCTCGCCCCGGGGCATCCTGAGGGGTGGGCGCGGCTTCGGGAGGCCGATGAGCAGACGCCCCCGGTCGAGGCCGAGAAGGAGGCTTTCGGTTGTAGCGTCGCCGAGGCCAGTGCCTACCTGCTGGGGTTGTGGGGGTTCCCGGCCGGGGCGGTGGCCGCCACCGCGGTGCAGCCGGTCGACCTCAGCGACGCCGACGCGGTCGCCACGGCCACTCCGGCCGCCCTGTGCGTGGCCTTCGCCCACCGTAAGGCTCTCGGTCTGGCCGAGGGGCTAGCCCTGGCCCGCAGCGACTATTTCGACGACCGTCGTGTCGAGACCTGGCTGCGGGCCTGAGACTCCGGTCCGGGGGGTGTGACCGCGCCGCCCTCCGGGCCGGCCAGCCCCGCCCGCCGGGGCGGGGGAGGGATCCGGGCCGGGGTCGGGCGGGCCGGGAGGGGAAGCCGGCGTCCGGACATCCGATCGGGTGGTTGCCGACATGCCGTGGGTGGCCTGCCATGTTCTGGGGACGCCCAGTACGGAATGATTACCGTGTGCAGTCTTTCGATCACGTCGAGCAAGATGACGGGGTTGAGGGGGTGACCCTCCCCCCGGAAGCGGCGGGTGCCGGGCCGACCGGGGCGGGAGCGGAAACCGAGGAGTCCCGCCGCGGCGTGCTGCCCTTCCCCCTGAAATATCTCGGGAACGCCGGACAGCTCATCCTGGTCACCTCCCGGTCCTGGTCCGGTACCCAGGCCAGGCTTGAGGCGTTCGAGGACGGGTCCCAGGGGTGGACCTGCGTGATCGGCCCGGTACCGGCGCGGATCGGGCATACCGGAATGATCCCCGGCGACCGGCGGCTCCAGGGGTCGGGGACGACTCCGGCCGGGACCTTCCCGATCACCGAGGCCTTCGGGATCCAGCCGGATCCGGGGACCCTGCTGCCGTACGCCCAGATCACCTCCGAGGACCATTGGTGGGTCTGCGATCCGGTGAGCGTGCACTACAACACCATGCGGCTGGGAGCCCAGGGCGGTTTCCGGGTGCGGGAGGACGGGCGGCGCGGATCGGAGCGGCTGGCTGCCCACCCGGAGGAATACCCGTACGCGCTCGTCGTCGACTTCAACCGGCCGGTACCGGACCGCCGCCGGGGGGCGGGGATCTTCCTGCGGGCGTCCCGGGGGGTGGCCTCCGACGGGGGGATCGGCGTGGACATCGACGTGCTGCTCGCCCTGCTCCGCTGGCTGGACCCGGCCCGACATCCGGTGACCACCCTCGCCCCGGAACGGTCCGCCGCCCAGTTCTGAGCACACCATTCGCCCGCACCGTCCGCCCGGGCTCCTCGGCGGACGTGCTCCGGTGGAGCCGTTCCGGCGCGGTGGTCTCAAGCCGGGCCGGAGCCGGGCCGATCTTCCCGGTGGGGCGGCTGCCGCCGGCCCCGCGGTCCCGGCCGGGACAGGGAAGGAGAGGCGCATCGTGCCGGCACAGATCACCGACCCGGTCGTCGCCGCCGCCGAGCGGATCGCCGTCGGGGTGCTCATCGAACTGTCCGGGGGCTGCGTGCCCACCCGGATCCTCGCCGGGAACACCAAACGCGGACCGGTATTCGTCTACCTGTGCCCGCAGGGGCCCCGTATCGACATCGTCAGCATCCCGGTCGGGGGGTTGCGCAACCGGGCTCCGGACGACCCCACCTCACGGACCCGGGTGGCCTCCTACCCGCTGTCCGGGGTGACCGTGGAAACCGGCGCCTACATCGAATCCGACGGTACGGTGCGGGCCCTGTTCACCGTGCACGTACCTGCCGACGACGACCGTGAGTGGGAGATCATCGCGGAGTCCGTCCTCGCCGTGGGGCAAGCGGTTACGGCCCTGCGTGCGGCGGCCCGGGGCGAGGCGACGGGTCTGGCCGCCGGGCGGGGCTAGCGACGGCGTCCCCGGCGCGGCTTCGGTGATCGGTCCCGGGCCTTTCGGGCTGTCCCGCTTTCCCTGGCCTTTCCGGATTCCCGGATTTGCCCGCGGTTCCGGCCCTTCCCGCGGTTCCGGCCCTTCCGGTGGCCCCGGTCCTCGCGGCCCTTACGGGGTTTCCCGCTTTCCCGGTCCTTCCGGCCCGTCCCGCCTTTCCTCGTGGTCTTCCGGGTCCGTTCGGCGGCGGCGCCCTTGCCGTTTCCCCGGCCCTTCCCGCCTTTTCGCAGCTGTCGGTCCGCGCGACCGGGCGGGCCGTCGGCGCCGGTGCGGACGGCGGAGTCGGCACCGGGAACGTTGGTGTCGGGGATGTCGGCGTGCCCGGCGGAGCCGGACCGGGAGCTGGCGTCGGGGCCGCCGGTGTCGGGAGGGGGTGGGGC
>JARRQM010000170.1:0-9603 GCA_037381765.1 Kineosporiaceae bacterium | reverse complement strand
CGGGCGGTTCGTCCGGTCTGCGATCCGGGGCGAAACGATCTTTGCTGGGTCGGAGGGCGGGGTTCCGAGGGGGGTGGTCGATCAGAAGGAGCAGGTGGGAGAGCAGCTGGGCGAGCCGGCGCCGGCGCGTCGGTAGCTGGGCCACCATCTGCGGCGGTTGCGGTTGCGGTTGCGGTTGCGGTTGGCGGCGGGCAAGACACATGCGGATGCGGAGTTCGCGGAGATGAGGCACCGCAGCACCCTGCGGCGGATGGAGGTGTGCCGGGAGAAGGTCCGCCCGCTGACGGTGCGGGCGTTGGGCGAGTGCGTCGAGACGCGTCGCCGTGCCGACGCGGTCGAGGTGCGGGACAGCAAGAACCCCGACGGCCTCGTGCTGCGCCTATCTCGCGGCGGGTTCTCACACTGGCTGGTGGTTGCCCGCGACGCCGAGTTCGACCACCTCACCGGGGCCGGAGGCCTCCTCGCCCGGGCTGGGCCCTGCCCGGGCCTGGGCCCTGCCCGGGCCTGGGCCCTGCCCGGGCCTGGGCCCTGCCCGGCGAGTGACCGTCCCGGGCCGGAATCGGGGGGCTGCCCACAGGCCCGGGGCCGGGCCCGTCCCCGACCCACGACACCGGTACTTTCCACGCACCCAGTTTGCTAGCGTCCCGGCATCGCACCGGACCCCACCACCCTCGACATCGTCCGCGCCGCCGTCGACCGCGACCCGGCGAACGGTGGGCTCCGGCTCGACCTCGCCCGGCTCCTCATCGAGCACGGGGACCCTGAGGCCGCGCTCGGGCAGTGCGCGCCGGTCATCGTCGCCGAGCCGAGACGCCTGGAGGCCCTCGAACTCGCCGAGAGGGCGGCCCGGGCCTTGGACGACGGGGAACGGGCGGCCGCGTTCGCCACGATGCGGGAGGCGCTCGAAGCCCCGGAACCCCCGGCCCCCGTACACCTCGACGTCTTCGCCGGGGGCAGGTCCGGGAACGGCGGCAGACCGGGGAACGGCCGCGACGGCAGCCGCGGTGACGGCTCCCGCGACAGTGGGAGCAACAGCGACATCGAGGTCGAGGCGCCGACCGTGCGGCTGTCCGACGTCGGTGGCCTGGAAGACGTCAAACGGCGGTTGAACACCTCGTTCCTCGGACCGATGCGGAACCCGGAGCTGCTCGCCGCCTTCGGGAAGTCGTTGCGCGGCGGCATGCTCCTGTACGGGCCGCCGGGGTGCGGGAAGACCTTCCTCGCCCGGGCCGTGGCCGGGGAACTCGGCGCGAACTTCATCGCCGTGGGACTGCACGACGTGCTCAACATGTGGCTCGGTGAGAGCCAGCGGCGGCTGCACGCGATTTTCGAGGACGCCCGCCGTTCGGCCCCCTGCGTGCTCTTCTTCGACGAGGTGGACGCGATTGGCCGGAAACGGAGTGAGTCACGGGCCTCCGGCACCCGGGACGTCGTCGTCCAACTGCTCGCCGAGCTCGACGGGATCGGGAACGACAACGACGGCGTGTTCACCCTCGCCGCGACCAACCATCCCTGGGACGTCGACTCCGCGCTGCGCCGGCCCGGCCGGTTCGACCGGACGTTCTTCGTTCCCCCGCCGGACGCGGGGGCGCGCGAGGCCATCCTGCGTCTCCACCTGCGCGGCAGACCGCATGAGATCACCGATGTCGCCTCGCTGGCCCGGCGCAGCCACGGGGCTTCCGGGGCGGACCTCGCCCACGTCTGCGAGACGGCCGTCGAGTACGCGCTGGAGGCGTCCATCGCTGCGGGGGCGCCCCGCCCGGTGACCGCCGAGGACCTCGACCGGGCGATGGCCGAGGTGTCCTGGAGCACCCGCGAATGGCTCCAGCTGTCACGCAACTACGCCCAGTTCGCCAACGAGGCCGGCCTCTACGACGACCTCGTGCGTTTCCTGCGGAAGGAAGGGCTCACGTGACGGACCCCCGTTCCCCGTCGGCGCCGCCCGAACCGTCGGAGGACCTGGCCGAACGTGGTATCGCGTTCGTCCGGGAGGAGATGAGCGAGCGGGCGATACCGCTGCTGCATCGGGCCCTGGCCGCGGAACCGGGTGAGGCCCGGACAGCGGTCTACCTCGCGATCGCCCTCAACGACGTCGGCAGGTACGAGGAAGCCCTGGAGACGGTGGAACGGGCCCTGGCCTCCGAACCGGCCTACGCTTTCGCGCACCGGGTGCGGAGCTGGACGCTCGGGGAGCTCTACCGCGAGGACGAGGCGTTGGAGGCCGCTTCCGAGGCAGTACGGCACGCTCCCGGTTCCGCGGAATCACATGTTCGCCTGGCCTGGTGCCTTAGCGTCCTGCTCCGGCACGAGGAGGCACTGACCGCGGCCGAGCGGGCGGTGACCCTCGACCCGGGGTCGGCGAGGGCCTGGAATATCCACGGCTGGGTTTCGCTCCGGCGTGGCGATGCCGCCGGGGCCCGGACGTCCTACGCCCGTGCCGCGCAGATCGATCCGCGGATCGGGATGCGCGGCCTCTCCCTCGTCGACACCACCGACGTCTCGGTCGACCTCTACCGCCGGGTGCTCGCGTCGTACGCGAGCGACCACGTCGCGCTCGGCAACCTCGTGCTCAAGCTCTGCCGCCTCGGCCGGTGGGAGGAGGCGTTCCCGCTCGCGTGCCTGCTCGTCGAGCAGCATCCCGACTACCCCCTCGGCCTGGAGGTCTACGCGCGCAGCGCGGCGAACTCGGGCCGGTCCGAGGCCGCGTTCGCGCTGGAACCGACGCTGCTGCGACGCGCCACGGAACTCGCCGGCACCAGCGACGAGTACCGCGCCTACGAGGGCCTCGGCCACATCGCGCTCGCCCGGGGCGAGTACGCCGAGGCGCAGGCCCGCTACGGTCGCGCCCTCGCGCTCAAGGACTGGTGCTGTCTGGCCGTCGGCGTCGGCCGGGCCGCGGCGGGCCGGGGTGACCACGGCACGGCACGTGAGATGTACGAGCGGGCCGTCGCGAAGAACCGCTGCGAGTCCGGCTGTTCCCTGATCACCCGGCTGGCGGATGAGCTGAACCGGGCCGGCTAATGACCCGGTCCGGTGTGGGACCGGGTGGTTGCGGCCGTGGTGGAGCATCTCGCGGGCCGGTATCCGGGGCACCCGCTGCGGGTGGGGATCGACGGTGTGTGCGGGGTCGGGAAGTCGACGTTCGCCCGTGACCTGGGGACGCCGTCGACGACACCTGGGCCGCCGCCATCGACCCGGCCACCAGCCCTGCCCACGTCGACGTCTTGCTCGCCCAAGCCCATCTGGCTCTGGCCATCGCCGTTGATCAAGCCAGTCCGGGCGAGGTCCACGCCACCGCCGATCGCGGAGCACCGGACCAAGCCGCCGACGGTGCCGGCCGTCGTCGTCTGGGAGGCAGCCGAACGTGACGCCCCTGCCCGTGGTGGGGACACCACCGCTGAAGTCATCTGGGAGGAGGAATCCGCATGAGGACGATCTGTTCGTGGCCCACGGTCTACAGCGGCCGGAACACCATCCACCCGGCGGTGCAGCCGGGCCAGGGGCGTCGCGTCGGCAGTCACGGTGCGGGCAGGCATGTACTCAACCACGTCCTGATCTGCGATCACGAAGTCCGCCGGCCACGGTGACAACATCCCCCGGATCTTGTCCGCGCGGCCGGGGACCTGCGGCCCCATACCGGGGCTGATCAAGAAGGTGACGTCGCTCTACTGACCTTGGTCATCCTCTTTATCGTGACCGCGGTCGGGCATCGATTTGTTGGACCGCCACTGGGGGATCGTCAAGGCCGGCAGGGAGAGCATCACGAGAAAGAAGAGGATTACGTCTTCCTGCCACACGGCTCGGAGCATGCCCGTCCACGCCGCCAAGCCCACCACGATGTCCGCGATCTTGGCCAGCCGCGGACGCGATGACGACGGGAAGAACGGGATCGTCACACCGTGCTGGCGCGCGTACCACTTGGTCACCAGGGTTCCGGTCAATAGCACCGCGAACGTTCCCGCCGAATAGCGCCACCCCCATGCTCGTCCAGACCGCCACGTTGAGGCCGACGGTCGACGCCTCGTACACCACGGCACGCTGTCGTTCCTCGGTCAGGAAGGGGTTGTCGAGATCGGCGATCCCGGTAGCCCAGCGCATCAGCCTCGAATCAGTCGTCATGCCGATCCCCTCCACCCGGATTCGTCCCCGATCCGGGTTCAGTCGCGAACAGTGCCTCCACGCTGTCTCCCAGCACGGCGGCGAGCCTGAGGGCCAGGTACACGGACGGCGCGTAATCGCCTGCCTCGATAGCGACAATCGTCTGCCGACTCACCTCGACCATGTGGGCGAGCTGAGCCTGGGTGAGATCCCGCCCGACCCGGGCGACACGAACCCGGTTGCGGCGACCTGCCGCCGTTGTCCTGACCACAACCAGGAATGTATGGCTTACTTGACTTGACGTCAAATAAACTTGTCACCGCTTGTGCTGGGGGCACTTCTCGGCACACGGCTCGGGGCACGGTGGTCACCGGGGTGATCGATCTGTGGCCGAACGCGGCCTGTCCCGCCCGTTGCCACCGGAACGCCGCCAGCAGACAGGGGTGCGCCACCCCGCCCTGCGGTCGTCGGGCTGGCCGTGAGAGCCGGGCTCGTCAGCGGGCACGCATCGCCGAGGTCTACGGCGCCAGCCTCAGCAAGGACACCGTGTCGGTGATCACCGGGAAAGTCCTCGCGGAGATGACCGAGTAGGTGAACCGGCTCCCGGGCCAGGCCGACCCGGTGACGTTCATCAACACCACCGCAGAACCTCAAAGATCAAGAACCGCAGGGCACGATGAGTCATCCGGCAGAAAGCCACGTTGGACACGTTCGCCATCACGTTCGAGGGTCGCCTGACCCGAGCAGCACCAAAGGGATCCGGGTCCCGGACCCGCTGCGCATCGGGGAAGATCGTCTCGTACGCGGCTGGTAGGGCAGCCTCGCTTGACGACCACAATCGGTGGCTACCGGCTACGGTCGGTGTTGTGTCTGTGTCGCGACTGAATCGGTGGGAGGGCCTCACCGACGGGCCACTGATCGTGGCGGCCGTGCTCTTCCTCGCCACCTATGCCTGGCCGATCCTGGACTCGCACCTGGTGAGTGGGGCTGCCATCGCGTGTCGTGTCCTGAACGCGGCCGTGTGGGTGTTGTTCGCGGTGGACTTCGTGGTGCGTCTCGTGCTCGCGGAGCATCGTCGCCGGTATCTGTTGTCGAACTGGCTGGATGTCATCGTCCTGGCCCTCCCGATGCTCCGGCCGCTGCGGGTGTTCCGCGCGGTGCTGGCGTTGAACCTGCTGACCCATCGGGGCGGGGCGTTCGTCCGGGGCCGAGTAGTCGCCTCGGTGGGTGTCGCAGTCGCGGTCGTGGGATTCGTGGCCGCGTTGTCGGTCCTTGACGCGGAACGGGCCAACCCACAGGCCAACATCCGGTCCTTCGCTGATGCCGGGTGGTGGGCGGTCACGACGATCACGACCGTGGGCTACGGGGACCGGTATCCGACCACGGGACAAGGCCGTCTCGTGGCCGGTGCGCTCATGTTGACGGGGATAGCCCTGCTCGGCGTGATCACTGCGGCCCTCGCCTCGTGGTTCGTGGAACGATTGGCCGAGGTCGAGGCGGCGGAGGAACGCACCGGTTCCGACATCGCGGAGTTGACCGCGCAGGTCGCCGCCCTACGCGAAGAGTTCCAGGCACACCGTGGGAACACGGCCGACGGGCCGCCACCGCGACAATCCCACCGGCCTCCATTGCCACGGTGAAGTTCCCACCCGGCCGTGTCTGGTTCTGGGAGCTGGATGAGGCCGGGGAACTAGCTCAGGGCACGGGCATGATCGGTCACTGTGATTCGGTCACTGTGATTCTGAGGGGCTGCCTGAACTGCACATACAGCCAGGAGTACGGTCCTTGACCGCTGCCGTCCTCAGCTCGCATCGAGGGGGGCGTCCCGGAATTCCACTCTCGTGACCTTCCCCTCGAAGTCCCGGTCGGAGCAGATCATGTCCTGGCCCCAGCGTGTCTCAGCTCGGATCCGTTCATGGTCTTGGTTCGGGTGGGGTCGGATCCGGGGGCTGAACGCACGGATGTCCTTCTGAGCTGGGATCTTGGGACTTGTCGAAGGTTCCTGATCCACTGTCAGAAGGACATCTGCGAGATGTGACTCTCCCAGGACCCTGCGGGGTTTCCGTCGTGTTCGATGACCTGGATCTGGTGTCCTGCGTGGGCCTGGACCCGGTGGTGGGGCCGGCAGGTGCCGAAGGAGTCGGACAAACCTCAGGCGCGCGCCGGCCGGTGTACCCCGAGGTAGTAGCTGATTGCCATGAGGGTGGGGCCGTCGAGGATCTGGCCTGCGGCGATGAGCTGGAGTAGGTCGTCGATCGGGAGCCAGTCGACGCGGTCGGTTTCTTCGATGTCGGTCGGGTCGCCGATGTGGTCGGCGCCGTGGGCGACGTAGGTCGTGAAGTGCATGTCGCTGATGCCGTTGATCGCGTAGTACCTGGTCATCGGCTCGACATCGCGGGCGCGCCAGCCGGTTTCTTCCTCGATCTCGCGGCGGATGGCGTCGTCGGGGTTCTCGCCGGGTTCGGTCCAGCCGGCCGGGACCTCCCAGCCCCAGGTGTCCGTGATGAAACGGTGCCGCCAGATCATCAGGATCGTGTCGTCCTGGACGACGATCGCGGTCGTGGACTGTCGGGGGAAGCGGAGCACGTGGTGCTCGAAACGACGGCCGCCGGGGACCTCGACATCATCCAGCCACAGCTCGACCCACTCGCTGCCGTACACCTGGCGTCGGCCGTGGGTCTGCCATTGCATGGGGCGCCACTCCTGCTCGTCGGCGCGGGTAGCGTCCCGGAGTGGTCGGCCCACCTGCGCGGCTATGCGGGGTCCACGGTATCGCCGCGACGGACGATCCCCGTCGGCTTCCATGGCCCCGATCCACGGATCGAGGCCATGCCGTCAGGTCCCCGGCATCGTCGTTGTCGAAAACCCCTGAGCTCCAGGCTCCTATCGCCGGGGTTCCCTTCCCCGCGTCACGGTTCTGGCGGAACCGACCGGAACACGGTGTGTCTCAGTCGTGTTCGTCGCCCGGGTGCCGACGGTCACTGTCCCCGGTGCCGGTCCGGGTCGCCGGGGTGGGTGACGCGTATCGCGAGTTGTTCGCCGTTCGCCGTGTACCCCTCGTAGCTGAACTGGGTTCCGGTCCTGTCCACGTACTCCTGCCATGCCTTGTGTTCGTGGTTTTCCCACCCCGGGTAGTTGAGGTATTCGTCGAAGACGACGACGGAGCCGTCGACGAGGTGCGGGCCCACATGTTCGAGTACGGTCGCGGTCGAGGAGTACAGGTCCGCATCGAGGTGAAGCAGCGAGATCGGTTCGGGGTGTTCGGCAGCGAAATCGGGCACGGTGTCTTCGAAGAGTCCGACGACGAGCTGCGCCCCGGGAACGTCCGGTGGCTCCTGGGCGAACGTCCCGGCGGTGAATCCGGTGCGCCAGTCCTCCGGGAGGCCGGTGAAGGCGTCGAACCCGAAAATGCTGCGTTCCGGCAGTTCCTCGGCGAGGATCCGTAGGGTCGTGCCGGTGGCGACCCCGAATTCGAGGACGAGCCCGGGAACGGTGGCCAAGCGCGCGGCGTGCCGCAGCGTCTCGTAGGCGTGAGGGAAGCGCGGCGTCGTCGGCAGATGGTCCCGGATGAAACGGGCGCTGCTGGTCAGTGCGTCCACGTCGAGGGCGTGGCTGAGGTCACGGCGCTGGATCATGTAGAGGTGTTTCTGCAGGCGCTGGGTGGCTGCGACGTCAGTCCTCAAGGAGTCCAGGCTGGACTCGATCTGGACGAGCCGCTGGGACACCTCGGCGAGGGTCTCCGCGACGAGCCGGCTGACCTCCTGCATCTTCACGACCTCGGCACTGACGCCTGATCCGGGCCGCTGGGTTCGCGTCGACATCGTCACCTCTTCGGGGGCTTGACATCCCGGTGCAGTGGAGCCACGGGGACTGACACGTGAGCATCGGGAACGTACCCGGCGGCCTTGATCCCGGCGGCCTTGATCGTTTGGCCGGGAGCATTCGGTTGGGTCCCCCCCGCACCCCGGAACGGCTATGGCGGCGGGCCGAGCAGCCGTAGTCCGGTGACGGTCGCTGCCCGGTGAACGGCACCGCTGGACGGTCCCCGGTGCTCACCGACAGGGCTTGGCTTCCGGGGTACGACTTCGGCGGCCGGCTGCCGGAGCTCGGCTTTCGACGGTCAGCTTCCGGCGACCGGGGAAGCGATCCCGACGAGAGTGCCGAACGGGTCCCGGACGTAGCAGACCCGCTGCCCCCACGGTTCGTCATGCGGCTCGCTCAGGGGAGTCGCCCCGGCCGCGACGGCGGTGTCGAACGCCTCATCGACCTGCTCGACGACGAAGGTGAGTTCGAAACCCGCGGGCGGGGCCGCCGGGTCGAGCGGGGTGTAGCCGCCGGGGACGACCCGTTCGCCGAGCGTGTGCGCGGTGAAGGCGAGCGTCGTCGCCCCGGTGTCGAGCTGCCCGTACTGCCCGGACCCGTGCAGGAACCCCGCGGGTAAGTCGAAGGCCCGGCGGTAGAAGTCGAGGGCGGCGGGAACGTCGGGGACGTAGACGATGGTGTAGCCGAATCTCACCGGATCTCCTCTGTCGTGTCCGTTGTCGTGTCCGTCGTGCGACCCATCGTCGGGGCTGGCGCCTGGGCCCGTCATGGACGATCCGGCCACCTTCTCCCGAAGGGGCATGCGTCGAGGGCGTGTTTCGGAACGCTGCCGGGTGCGAGCAGGTGCCTGGGCGCTGTCCGAGTGCCGCGTGGCCCCGAAGCGGAGTTCCTAAACACGATCTAGCCACGTACGGTTCTGAACGCGTTGTCGCCTCCGGTCCAGAATGAGTTCTCGGTCCAGGACGCGAGCTGACCTGGGGTCAGCCCGGTCAGCGCCCGCACCTCCCGGTGGGCGTGCGACTGGTCGGTGTAGCCGGCTTCGGCTGCGGCCCGAGCCACTCTCACCTGTCGGAGGGCTCCGGCGAACCGCCACAGGCGCAGTACCTGGGCCATCTTCCCGGGCGGAAGGCCGAACCAGGCGGTACTGGTCCGTCGCAGACTCCGTTCGGATCTGAAGTGCCGGGCCGCGACACTCGGCATCCGAGTCCCGGGCAGGTCGAGATCACGTACGATCCGGTCCCGGTCTTCGGGCACCACCCAGGTGAGGGCCTTCTCGGCGACGGCCCGGGCGAGCCGGTCGAGCCGCTCCTCCGGATCGTTGGGATCGTCGAGGAGCCACCCCGGCCAAGTGGGGGCGATCCGGACTCCGGTGGCGCCGATCGGCAGGCGGACCCCCACCGTGCGGGTTCCCCGCACCGCAGGCAGGAGTAACCGAACCGTCGTCGGCGGCAGCACGACCGGCAGCGGACCATCCCACAGCATGTCCCGGGACAGGTCGGGGAGTATGCGGTGGACGCCGTCGGCCAGCTGATCGACCTGCCAGAGAAGAGCTCCGGCTACCGGCCGGTCAGTGCCCCGGGCCTGTCCCGGGGCGCATAACGTCGGTTGAACGGTCACCGGACTATCGTCCTCGTCTCCGGTGCCCACCGCGTCGCCCGACCGGTGCCTGGTGAAGGACCGTGG
>JARRQM010000169.1:4748-8674 GCA_037381765.1 Kineosporiaceae bacterium | reverse complement strand
TCCGGTTGCATCCGGTTGGGGGCGGGCCGGCTCAGGTTCGACCGGCACGCGACGGTCCACGACCTGCGTGGATTTCGGCGTGCTCCAGGTGGTCGCCCCGCTGGGGTCGGTGCCGCTCGCCCCGCCCCCGACGGTGCATCAGCGGTATAGCGGGAGGTCCCCGGTGAGTGAGGTCACGACCGTCTTCGGGCCGTGCAGCACGGCACCGATCACTTGCTGTTCCCGGGTCGGAACTTCGCCGAGCCGCTCGGTGTACTCGGCATAGGTCCGGGACCGTCTCGCCTCCTCGGTGAAGTCCACCACGGTGATCTGGGGTGTCGCGCGTGCCTTCGCGGTGAGCTCGCGCAACTGGTCCTGCGGGACCTTCAGCACGGGTAGCGGGTGGGCGCTGATACCCGGATGGGTGGTGCCGGAGGCGTCCACGACTTCGGGACCGACGACCTGGGGGAACAACCGACCCATGCTGACCCCGAGCAGCGCCCCTGCGTTGACCGCGACCCCGATCGGAAGGTCGTCGGCCAGTACCGCGACGAACTTGTCCTGCGACACCTGCGACATCTACGTCCCTGTCTCTCGCTGCGATCCACCGTGCGGCGAACATCGCGGACGCTAGTCAATCTGGTTGGGATTCCTGCTCCAGGCCGCACGATGTGCATTCCGGAGGGGGAGAATCGGGTCGTGGATGAACTCGACCGAGCGATCCTGGCCCGATTGCAGCACAACGTTCGGCAGACCAACCGCGAGCTGGCCGACACCCTCGGCGTCGCCCCGTCGACCTGCCTGGCACGGGTGCGGGCCCTGCGCGAGCGGGGCATCATCCGGGGGGCGCACGCCGAGGTCGATCTCGGCGCCCTCGGACGCGGTACGCAGGCCATCATCTCGCTCAAGATCCGTCCCCAGGCTTTCGGATCGGCGAGTGCCTTCCAGCGCTACGTCGCCGAGCTCCCCGAGACGGTGGCGGTCTTCATGGTGTCGGGCAACAGCGACTTCCTCGTCCACGTGGCCGTGGCCGACACCGCGCACCTGCGCGAGTTCGTGCTCACCTTGGCCAAACGGCAGGAGATCGCCGACCTGCGCACATCCATCGTCTTCGAGCACACCCGCAAACAGGTTGTCGAACCCCTGCACTGACCGGCCCAGCCCGGCCCGGTGAGGTTGCGGACACCGTGCAACGATCGCCGACATGATCGAGACCCTCGACATCGGCACGGCCGTGCTCACCGGTTCGCTGAGCGCCCTGCTCGGTCCCGCCGGGTTCTTCCTCGCAGCCCGGTTCCACTACGTGCCCTTCGAGGAGGAACGGATGCGGGAGACCTTCGGGGAGGACTACGACGCGTACGCGCGGCGCGTCCGGCGTTGGATCTGAACCGGCACCGGCACCGCCCCGCTGCGGAACCTGTTCAGGCCGCGGCGACGACGTACGTCGAACCGGAGGCACCGGCCCGCCAGGCCTCCGGCATCCGGGCGGCCAGGGCGTGCTGGGCCTGCCAGCCCGTGCAGTGTCCCGGAACGAGCAGGTCCGGATCCCAGGCGGCGAGGGCGTCCACGGTGGGCTCAATACTCGGCGCGAACGCTGGGCCGCTCAGGTGGAAGCCGCCGATCAGCGCGGCGAGCCGGTCGACGCCGGTGAGCCGCCGGGCGTGCCGCACGATGTTGACGACCCCGGCATGGCCGCAACCGGTGAGCACGACGAGCCCGCGGTCGCGCACGTGCACGACGATCGCCTGGTCGTCGAGCAGCAACCGGTCGTGCCGCCACGCGGTTCCGTCCCAGGCCTGATGCGACGGAGGCATCCCCCGCTCGAAGTCGGTGGTCCGGTCGACCTCCCCGGTGACCAGCAGGTGCCCGTCGAGGAGCAGGGACGGGTCCCGCCGCTCGACGACGTCGAACCCCTCCTGTTCGAGGGCGGTGCGGGACAGCGTCGGCAGCTCCGTCTCCCCCGCTCCGGGCAGGGCGAGCCGGCGACGGGTCCACACCTGCGGGTGCACGGTGAGCGGCATCCCGGCCCGTCCGAAGCGGGAAGCCAGCCCGAGCAGGCCGCCGACGTGGTCGAAGTGCCCGTGGCTGAGCACCGTCGCCTGCACCGTGTCCAGCCGCAGTTGCATCCGGTCGGCGTTGTCGAGCATGGAGTCCGGGGATAGGGCCGTGTCGAACAGCACCCGGGTTACCCGGTCGCCGCGACGCACCTCGACGAGAGCGGAGAACCCGTGCTCGGCCCACAGCCCGGCGACCGTCTCACCGCCTTCGAACTGCGGGGCGGCGAACCGGTGGGCGATCCCGGACCGCTGCACCGACGGCTCGTCGGGGAGCAACCCGTCGTAGGCGTTGTCGACGATCGTGGTGACCCGGACCTCATCGACCGGGGTGAGCGTGACGGGGTCCACGGCCTCACCAGGAGCGGGACGCGGCGCTGCTGCTCGGGCTCGGGCGTGATCATCCGGGGTCATACGGCCCGACCGTACCGCCGTCGCCGGAGCCGGGGAATGGTTCGTGGCGGATCCGGCAAGAACGCCACCGGACCTTGCCCCCTCCTGCCCCGATGCCCCCCCTCCCCCCTGCCCCTGCCCCTGCCCCTGCCCCCTGCCCCCAGCCCCGATGCCGAACCTCGCAAGGGTCCGCCGCCCCTTCCTGTGGCCCCTCGGATCCTGTGGCCCCTCGGATCAGCCGTCGGCGGGGAACGGGACCTCCCAGAGGAGGATGCTGCCCCGGCCCGGGGCGCCGGTGAGGGCGGAGGTGCCGCCGAGGGTCGCGGCTCGGTGCGCCATGTTCACCAGACCGTGCCCACCGTCACGTCGGGGGGCGGGCAGCGGCTGACGGGGTGGCCCGGCGCCGTCGTCGTGAACCCGCAGCTGCAGCCGCCGGCACCCCGGGCCTCCCCGGCGGACGTCGATCTCGACCCGGCTGGCCCGGGCGTGCCGGGCGGTGTTCGTCAGGGCCTCGCGGAGCACCGCGAGCAGGTGATCGGCCACCGGCGAGCATTCCGGCAGGTCGAGCGACTCCTCGACCTGGATGGCGGGGTCGAACCCGAGGTAGGTGGAACATTCGGCGGCCACCTGGCGGATCCGGGTCCGCAGGCTCCACGCCCCGGGCTCGCCGTGACTGAGCGCGTGGATCACCGTGCGGATATCCCGGACCACCCCGTCGATCTCGTCCACATGTTCGGCGAGACGGTGCTGCCCCTCCGGATCCTCGACCCAACGGGACAGGGATTGCACGGACAGCCCCGCCCCGAGCAGCCGACCGATCACGTGGTCGTGCATGTCGCGGGCGATCCGTTCGCGTTCCTCCAGTACCCGGGCACGTTCGGCACCGACCCGGGCCCGGGCCAGTTCCAGGGCGAGGGCGGCCTGCTCGGCGAAGGCGCTCGCGGCCTCACGGTCCTCCGCGGAGAACGGGGCCAGCCCGGCCCGTCGGACGGCCCGGAGCCAGCCCTGGGCACCGCCCGGACCGGCCAGCGGGACGACGAGGACGCGGGCCTCCGCGAGGACGTTCCAGCCGACGCTCCCGGCCGGGGGGTCCCCGTCGAACACCTCGACCCCGTCGGCGTCGAGCACGTCGGCGACCTCCGCCGCGGCGAGGTCCAAGGCTTCTTCGGGGGCAGCCCCGGACAGCAGCGCGGTGCTGAGCCGGTTGGACGCCTCCTGCCAGCGGTTCCGGCGGGTCTCCCGGGCGTACAACCGGGCGTTCTCGACGGCCACCGCGGCGCTCGCGGCGAGGGCGACGACCAGATCCTCGTCCTCGGCGGTGAAGGGGGTCCCGTCACGCTTGTCGGTGAGGTAGAGCGTGCCGGAGACCTGGTCGCGGCCCCGGATCGGGACGCCGAGGAAGGTCCGCATCGGCGGGTGCCCGGGCGGGAACCCGAGCCCGGCCGGATGTGCGGTCACGTCCGCCAACCGCACCGGGCGATCCTGGACGAGGGGAAGGCC
>JARRQM010000169.1:0-4727 GCA_037381765.1 Kineosporiaceae bacterium | reverse complement strand
TCCCCGATCGTCTCCGCCGTGCCGGGGTCCACCCCGAGGTGGACGAACTCGGCCAGCCCCCCGTCCGGGCCGGTCACCCCGAGTGCGGCGAAGCGGGCGTCGACGAGGTCCCGGGCCGATTCGACGATCCGGCGGAGCACCGTGGGGAGATCCAGTCCGGCGGCCACCGCCCGGGTTCCACGCAGCAGCACCCGCAGCCGGTCCTGGGCGGACATCACGTCGCCGGCCCGGTAGATGAGCTGGTCCAGCAGGTCGTTCAGCTCGAGCCGGGCCACCTCGGGGTAGACCGGGTCGACGGATCCGGGGATGCCGGGCTGCGGGACGGAGGCGATGGACCGGCCCGCATCCGGTCGTGTTCCGGGACGCTTATCGACGTTGATAGCGACTCCCTCGGTGGTGGACGGCCGTGGGATCGGCGCGACGACGGAACCGTTCCGGCACCGTCACCCGCCTTCACTGAATGTACCCGGGAACGCACAGGTGGTCTCGGTGAAGCGCAACCGTCACCGGTCCCGGTCTCCTTCGGGACGCTTCGGTGGGCGGCTCAGCCGAGCCGCCCGGCCGGGCAGGTGGCTCCGGTGGAACGTTCAGACGAAAGGGGACGGGTCCCCGGCCCCGACCCGGAGGATCTCCGCCTCCCCGTCGGACAGGTCGACGACGGTTGTCGGTTCGATCCCGCAGTCCCCGGAGTCGAGGACGGCGTCGACGACGTGGTCGAGCCGTTCCTTGATCTCCCATCCCTGGGTGAGGGGTTCCTCGGTATCCGGAAGCAGCAAGGTGCTCGACAGCAGCGGCTCGCCGAGCGCGTCGAGGAGAGCCTGGGTCACCGTGTGCCGCGGGATCCGCACCCCGACGGTCAGCTTGCGGGGATGCATGAGCCGGCGGGGCACCTCCTTCGTCGCGGGAAGGATGAACGTGTAGCTCCCCGGGGTAGCGGCCTTGACCACCCGGTAGACGGCCTTGCTCACCGTGACGAGCTGACCGAGTTGGGCGAAGTCGCGGCAGACGAGGGTGAAGTGGTGCCGGTGATCCAGCCGACGGATCTCCCGGATGCGTTCCAGCCCCTCCCGGTTGCCGATCCGGCAGCCGAAGGCGAAGCACGAGTCCGTCGGGTAGGCGATGAGCCCATCCGCCCGGAGAAGTTCCACCGCCTGAGCGATCACACGGGGTTGCGGGTTGTCCGGATGCACATCGAGGTACCTCGCCATGTCCTGACGCTAGCGCTCCACCACCCCCTTCGGCGATGACGGGGCGGGGGCGGACCGGACCGGACCGAGCGGACCTGGCCGAGCGGACCTGACCGAACCGGACGGAGCCAGGGAGCGGCACGGACCGAGCACCGATGTGACACCCCTACGTGGCAGGCTGGAGTGGTGGAGAAGAGCACCTTTCCCCGGGTCAGGGCGGAGTCCGGGCAAACGCCCCCCGATCTGAGCGTCTTCGCCTGGCTGTCCATCGGGACCGCCCTGCTCACCATCGGACTGAAGTTCGGGGCGTTCCTGCTCACCGGGTCGATGGGGTTGCTCGCGGATGCGGCGGAATCGGTGGTCAACCTCGTCGCCGCGATCATCGCGCTGGCCGCCCTGAAGGTCGCGGCCCGCCCGGCCGATGCGGGGCACCACTTCGGGCACGGGAAGGCCGAGTACTTCTCCGCCGGACTCGAAGGGTTGATGATCTTCATCGCTTCCGGGGTCATCCTCGTCGGCGCCGTACAACGGTTCCTTCACCCGGAGCCGTTGCAGAGTCTCGGGATCGGACTGGGCATCTCGACCATTGCGTCCGCGCTCAACGGCACGGTGGCCCTCGTGCTGCTCCGGGCCGGACGGCAGCACCGGTCGGCCACCCTCACCGCCGACGGCAAGCACCTGATGACCGACGTCTGGACCTCGGCGGGAGTGATCGTCGGGATCATCCTCGTCGGGGTCACCGGCTGGGAACGGCTCGACCCGGTGGTCGCCGCGATCGTCGGGGTGAACATCCTGGTCACCGGGTACCGCCTGGTCTCCCAATCGGCGACGGCCCTACTCGACGCGGCGCTCCCGGACGAGGACCTCGCCGAGGTCAACCGGGTGCTCGACGCCCTGCGCACCGCCGAGGTCGACTTCACCGAATTGCGCACCAGAGCCTCGGGCCGGAACCGGTTCGTCACCCTCACCGTGCTCGTCCCGGGCGGGTGGACGGTCGACCGCGGTCACGACGCCGCCGACCGGATCGAGGCCGAGATCGCCTCCGCCCTCCCGGACACCCACGTGCAGACACATCTCGAACCGCGATCACACCCCCGGCCGGCGCGTTGACCGGACCAGGTCACCCGGACGGGCGGGGGCGAGCGCCGATGTAGTCGGTGCCCTGGATCGCGGCGAGAGGTCACCCGGGCGGGAGGGGGGCGAGCCCGTCGACATAGGCCCGGAGTGCCACGGTGTCTGCGGCGTCGAGGCCGAGGAAGCGCAGGCCGACCTCATCCGCGTCGGTCCCGTTCTGGGTGTGGACGACTTCGGCGCGGGTGGACATCCGGTGGTTCCCCACGGCCAGGTCGATCTCGATACCGGAGCCGACGCCGGGGGCGGAACCCGCGGCGAGCCGGCAGCGTGCCCCGGTCTCGCTGAGGTCGATCGTCTCCCCCGGCAGTGTCCGGTCCGCCGTCCGGAGCGTCACCGGCCCGGATACCGGGTACCGGTGGGCCCCGCGCCGCTCCAGCCAGTCGCTGAGGTGGCCGGCTTCCACCACCCGCACCCAGTCGAGTAGGGCGTCGGTGAGGTCCCCGGCCACGCCGCCGTACCGGTCCCGGTCCGACATGAGCTGCCGGGCCCGGTCCCCGTGTCCGGCTGTCGCCGCGCGCAGCACCTCGGCCGCCTCGGTGTGGAACCGGGCGTGCTGGGTGGTGATCGTCTTGGCCCGGTCAGGGTCCAGCCGGGCCGCCTCGCCGCCGTGTAGCCACTGGCCGAAGGGACAGCCGTCGTCCCGGGCGACGGCCTCGATCGTGGTTCCCCGTTCCAGCCGGCCGGTCCGGATCGCCTTCCGCAATCTGGCCTTCCACAATGCGTGCGCCCCGATGGCGGCCCGGACCGGGTGGACGTCACTGACCCCGATCGCGTTCACCTCGTCGCGCTGGGACAGCGCCGCCGTACCGAGCCGTTCCAGCCAGGTCGTGGCCCGGGTGACGGAACTGTCGGCCTGTTTCGCCGCTTCCGCGGACCCGGTGACGGCCTGGTCGAGGTCCGCGGCGGCATTCGAGGCCTCCGACGCCGACCGGGTGATCTCGGCGATGGCCGCGGTCTGCTGCTCGACCGCGGCGGCGATGGTCTGCTGGAGCGCGTCGACCCGGGTGAGTACTTCGGCGATCCGTTCCACCGCGAGACGCACGGTGTCGCTGTCCCCGGCGAGCTGCCCGAGCTGGTCGGTGATCGTCGTCGTCGCCGCACCGGTTTCCGACGCCAGATGCTTGACCTCGTCGGCGACGACGGCGAACCCCTTCCCCGCGCTGCCCGCCCGGGCCGCCTCGATCGTCGCGTTGAGCGCGAGCAGCCGGGTCTGGTCGGAGATCCCGGTGACCGCCTTGACCACGCCGTCGATCTGCTCGGTGGAGGCCGCGAGCCGCTGCACCGAACCGAGCACGTCCTGGGCGACGTCCTGGGCTTCCGCGGTGACCCGGGTGGCCTCCGACGCGGATTCGGCGACCTCGGACATCGCCGAGGACATCTCCCGGGCGGCACCGGCCACTGAGGACGCCTCGGCGTTCACCCGGTCGCTCGCCGAGGTGACGACCGCCATGGCGCGGGTGTTCTCGTGGGCGGACTCGGAGATCACGTTCACCGAATCGGTGAGGTCTTCCGCGGCCAGGGTGAAGTCGTCGCTGCGGCTGAGCAGTCGCTGCAGGATCGCCTCGTCGACGCACCGTTCGTGGGCCCTGGCCGCACCGGACGTGTCCTGTTCCGGTTCCTCGCCCCGCCTGCGACGACGCAGCTCCACCAGGTATCCCTCCCGCCGGACGCGCCGCGTCCCTCGGTGTCCCGAGGTCTATCGGCCCGCCCGGCGGGCGGCTTGACCAGGCTCCGTGGTCAGCTGTGCCGGCCGGCCCCGCTCGCCCGCGGGGACCGCAGGTCGACGACCGTCTCGGTCGGCCGCTGTCCGGTACGCGTGGCCGGTCCGGACGGATCGACCTCCGTTCTGGTGGACGCGGGAACGCCGAGATCCGACTCTTTCTCCCCGAAGTCGGGGGCAGCGGTGACGGAGCTCCGGGTCCGGGAGGAGGGGGCGGCGTCCTTGTCCTCCGGCGTGGAGGGGGTACCTGTGACCGGTCCACGGCCCGGACCGTCGGTGGGGCTCTTGCCGTCCGACACCCCCGCGGTCAGCGCCTGCAGTCCGGGCGAGGACGAGGTCGATGAGGCGGGTGAACTCGACGAGGGGGAGGAAGCCGATGAGGTCGACGAGGCGGATGAGGTCGACGTGGTGTCCGGTCCGATGGCCGAGTCCGGGTCCAGCGGCCCGGCCTCCGCCTCGGCGTGCAGGACGAGGGCGATCGTGTGGCCGATCTCGTCGAGACGGCGCAAGGTCTCGGTGTGCGCATGCCGGAGTGCGGTCACCCGGTCGTTGAGGACCCCGTTGACCACACTGGTCCGCTGCTCGGCCCGGCGCCGCAACCGTTCGGCGTGTTCGGTGGCCTCGGTGACGAGCCGTTCGGCCTGGGTCCGGGAGCCGTCGACGAGCCGCCGGGACTCCTGCTGGGA
>JARRQM010000168.1:0-7707 GCA_037381765.1 Kineosporiaceae bacterium | reverse complement strand
CCTCAAGGTGCTCCTGGAGAACCTGTTGCGGACCGAGGACGGGGCGAACGTCACCTCCGAGCACATCCGGGCGCTGGCCGCCTGGGACCCGCGGGCCGAACCGGACACCGAGATCCAGTTCACCCCGGCCCGGGTGATCATGCAGGACTTCACCGGTGTGCCCTGTGTCGTCGACCTGGCCACGATGCGTGAGGCGGTGGCCGAGCTCGGCGGTGACCCGGCCCGGATCAACCCGCTCGCCCCGGCCGAACTCGTCATCGACCATTCCGTCGTCATCGACGTGTTCGGCCGGTCCGATGCCGTCGAGCGGAACATGGAGTTCGAGTACGGGCGCAACCAGGAGCGTTACCAGTTCCTCCGGTGGGGGCAGACCGCCTTCGACGGGTTCCGGGTCGTCCCGCCCGGTACCGGGATCGTCCACCAGGTGAACATCGAGCACCTGGCCCGCGGGGTGATGGTCCGCGACGGCCTCGCCTACCCGGACACCTGCGTCGGTACCGACTCGCACACCACGATGGTGAACGGGCTCGGCGTGCTCGGCTGGGGGGTCGGCGGGATCGAGGCCGAGGCGGCCATGCTCGGTCAGCCGGTCTCCATGCTCATTCCCCGGGTGGTCGGCTTCAAGCTGACCGGTGAGATCCCGGCCGGGGCCACCGCGACCGACGTCGTGCTCACGATCACCGAGCTGCTCCGGGCACATGGGGTCGTCGGTAAGTTCGTCGAGTTCTACGGGGCCGGAGTCGCCGCTGTCCCGTTGGCGAACCGGGCCACCATCGGCAACATGAGCCCGGAATTCGGCTCGACCTGCGCGATTTTCCCGATCGACGATGTCACCCTCGACTACCTGCGGCTCACCGGCCGGTCCGAGGAACAGGTCGCCCTGGTCGGTGCCTACGCCCGGGAACAAGGGCTGTGGTTGGACCCGGAACGGGAGGCGGTCTACTCCGAGTACCTCGAACTCGACCTGTCCACCGTGCGGCCGAGTATCGCCGGACCCAAGCGGCCCCAGGACCGGATCGCGCTCGATACGGCGAAGCAGGCCTTCGCCGCGGCCCTGCCCGGATACACCGACGATCCGGCCCGGACGGTCACCGTCGGCGCCGGCGAGGGCGCCTACCCGCTCGGGCACGGTGCGGTGGCGATCGCCTCGATCACCTCGTGCACGAACACCTCCAACCCCTCGGTCATGGTTGCCGCGGCGCTGCTGGCGAAGAAGGCCGTGCAACGGGGGCTCACCGTGAAGCCCTGGGTGAAGACCTCGGTGGCCCCCGGCAGCACGGTGGTGAAGGACTACTACGACAGTGCCGGGCTCACCCCGTACCTGGACAAGCTCGGCTTCCACATCGTCGGTTTCGGATGCACGACCTGCATCGGCAACTCCGGTCCGCTGCCAACCGAGGTCTCCGCGGCCGTCCAGGAGGGCGACCTGGCCGTCGTGTCGGTGCTGTCCGGGAACCGGAACTTCGAGGGCCGGATCAACCCCGACGTGAAGATGAACTACCTCGCCTCCCCACCGCTGGTCATCGCCTACGCCCTGGCCGGGACGATGGATGTCGACCTCACCAGCGAACCGTTGGGCACCGATCCGGACGGGAAACCGGTGTACCTGGCGGATGTGTGGCCGAGCCCGACCGAGGTCGAGCAGGTCGTCGGTACGGCGATCACCGAGGAGATGTTCCGCCGCAACTACGCCGACGTGTTCTCCGGGGATGCCCGCTGGCAGTCCCTGCCCACCCCGACCGGGGACACCTTCGCCTGGCAGGAGGCCTCGACGTACGTGCGCAAACCCCCGTACTTCGACGGGATGGGGGCGCAGCCGGAACCGGTCACCGACATTACCGGGGCCCGGGTGCTGGCCTTCCTCGGCGACTCGGTGACCACCGACCACATCAGCCCCGCCGGGGCCATCAAGGCGGACAGTCCGGCCGGCCGGTACCTCGCCGAGCACGGGGTCGCTCCCGGTGACTTCAACTCCTACGGTTCCCGGCGCGGCAACCACGAGGTGATGATCCGCGGCACCTTCGCGAACATCCGGTTGCGCAACCGGATGCTGGACGGGGTGGAGGGCGGCTTCACCCGGAACTTCCTGGACGGCGGCGGGCAGGCGACCATCTACGACGCCGCATGTGCCTACGCCGACGCCGGGGTGCCGCTGGTCATCCTCGCCGGTAAGGAATACGGCTCGGGATCCAGCCGGGACTGGGCGGCGAAGGGGACGAGCCTGCTCGGGGTCCGCGCGGTGATCGCGGAGAGCTTCGAGCGGATCCACCGGTCCAACCTCATCGGTATGGGGGTGCTGCCGCTGCAGTTCCCCGCCGGCTCCTCGGCCGCCTCGCTCGGCCTCGACGGCACCGAGAGCTACCAGATCACCGGGGTGGCCGCGTTGAACGGCGGGAGCACTCCGGCCACCGTTCCGGTCACCGCGAGCCGGGCCGACGGTACGGCGCTCACCTTCGAGGCGACGGTGCGCATCGACACCCCGGGGGAGGCCGACTACTACCGCAACGGCGGGATCCTCCCGTACGTACTGCGCCAGCTCGTCCGGAACTGATGCGCCGGCGCGTCCGGAACGGACCGGACCGGAACTGACACCGGACCGGAACGGACCGGACCAGAACGGACCGGAACCGGCTGATGTCGCAGGGGCTGCGGGGATCCACGGATCGCCGCAGCCCCTGTTGTCTTCGGGGCCGGGACCGGCAGGAAACGGCAGGAACGGGGGACATCACCGGACTTTTCGGGGCGTTCGCGAAGCGGATTGCACGGAAGGAAGGCCGGCGAACTACGCGTTACGTCGGGATCTCGCAATCGTTACCGACAAGTAACGCCCCGGGCGGGTGACGGGGGTTGGCGGGACCCCTCCCGCGGAATATGTTGCCTGTCACAACATATACCGCAGGTTGAGGGGCGCGCCCGGGCCGGACACCAGATCGGCACCGGAACCTCGCGGCGGATCCCCAGGAAGGACCGGAGAATGGAGAATGCACAAGCGTGTGGTAGGGGCACTGGCCATCGGCGCTGCCGTGGTCCTTGCCTTGTCCGGCTGCGGCAGTAGTCCCTCGACCGAGGACTCGTCGGGCACGGTCGGCGTCATCCTCCCCGACTCGGCCTCCTCGGCCCGATGGGAGTCCAACGACCGGCCGATGCTCGAAAGAGCTTTCCAGGACGCCGGGGTCAGCTACGACATCCAGAACGCCGGTGGCGACAAGTCGAAGTTCCAGACCATCGCCGACGGCATGATCAGCGAGAAGGTCAAGGTTCTGATGATCGTCAACCTTGACTCCGACACCGGTGCGGCGGTGATCAAGAAGGCGACCGCGGCCGGCATCCCGGTGATCGACTACGACCGGCTCACCCTCGGCGGCGGCGCGAAGTACTACGTCTCCTTCGACAACGTGGCCGTCGGTACGGCCATCGGCACCGGCCTGGTCACCTGCCTCAAGGACGCCGGGGTGACCTCCGGCGGCGTCGTCGAACTCAACGGCTCGCCGACGGACAACAACGCCACCCTGTTCAAGGAGGGCTACGACAAGGCCGTCCGCGACGCCGGCTACTCCGTCGTCGCCGACCAGTCCGTGCCTGACTGGGACAACACCAAGGCCGGCACGATCTTCGAGCAGATCTTCAACCAGCAGAAGGGCAAGTTCGTCGGCGTGGCCGCGGCCAATGACGGTCTCGGCGGCGCGGTGGTGTCCGTCCTGCAGCGCAACGGTCTCGCCGGGAAGATCCCGGTGACCGGCCAGGACGCCACCGACGAGGGCCTGCAGCGGGTGCTGCTCGGAACCCAGTGCGTCACCGTCTACAAGCCGATCAAGAAGGAAGCCGACTCGGCCTCCCAGCTCGCCATCAACCTGATCAAGGGTGACACCCCGGCCGCGGACGCTTTGGCCTCCGGAACGACCAAGGACACCACGGCGAACACCGAGGTTCCGTCGGTGCTGCTGGAGCCCCAGGCGATCTACAAGGACACCGTCAAGGACGTCATCGCCGACGGCTTCACCACGAAGGAGAAGGTCTGCAACACCGCCGAGCTGGAGAAGGCCTGCGCGGCCAACGGCATCTCCTGACGGCACTGAGCTCCGGGGGCGCCGGGTGGGGTTCCGATCCCCGCTCGGGCCCCCGGACACCACTCCCGCAGACGCGGTGACCGGGAACCACCCCGGAACGGTGACCCGGCGGAACGGATGAGGTAGGAACGCATGACCGATCCCACGACTGCGCCTGCGGAACGGCCCGCACCGGAGCAGCCCCCCCTGCTCCGGCTGCGCGGGATCAACAAGAGTTTCGGCGCCGTACACGTCCTCAAGGACGTCGACCTCGACGCCTACGCCGGCAAGGTGACCGCCCTGGTCGGGGATAACGGTGCCGGGAAGTCCACGCTGATCAAGGGGATCGCGGGGATCTACAGTTTCGATTCCGGCAGCTACCTCTTCGACGGCCAGCAGGCCGAGGTGAACAGCCCGAAACAGGCCAACGCCCTCGGCATCGAGGTCGTCTACCAGGACCTCGCCCTGTGCGACAACCTCGACGTCGTGCAGAACATGTTCCTCGGCCGTGAGGAGGCCCGGGGGAGCATCCTCAACGAGTACTCGATGGAGGCCAAGGCCGCCGAAACGCTGCGCGGACTGTCCGTGCGGACACTGAAGTCGGTACGGCAGAAAGTGTCCAGCCTGTCCGGGGGGCAGCGGCAGACCGTGGCCATCGCCCGGGCCGTGCTGTGGAACAGCAAGCTGGTCATCCTGGACGAGCCGACCGCCGCGCTCGGCGTCGCGCAGACCGAACAAGTCCTCAACCTCGTCCGCCGACTTGCCGACGCGGGCCTGGCGGTCATCCTCATCTCGCACAACATGAACGACGTGCTGCAGGTGGCCGATAACGTCGCCGCCCTCTACCTCGGCCGGCTCGCCGCCCAAGTACCCATCTCGGACGTCAACCACGCCCAGATCGTCGAACTCATCACCGCCGGTCGCAGCGGTGACCTCGGGCTGACCGTCGACTCGTTGAAGGAGACCGTGGCGTGAGCGCGACCACGAGCATCCGGCCCCCGCACGAGGCGAAGCCCCGGGGGTCCGGGCCGATCGCCGTCGGCGTCCAGGACTACCTGGCCCGGTTGCGCGGCGGTGACGTCGGTGCCCTGCCCGCCGTCCTCGGCCTCGCCGTCCTGCTCGCCATCTTCACCGTGATGCGCCCGCACGCCTTCGCCAACCTGTTCAACGCGGCGAACCTGCTCAACCAGAGCGCCCGGGTGATGTTCATCGCGATGGGGCTCGTGTTCGTCCTGCTGCTCGGCGAGATCGACCTGTCCGCCGGGTTCACCGCGGGCACCGCCGCCGCCGTCCTCGCCGTCCTGTCCGGCCAGCACGGGATGGCCTGGCCGATCGCCGTGTTCGGCAGCCTCATCGCCGGCGCCGCGATCGGCGCGCTGATCGGCATGCTCGTCGCCCGGCTCGGGATCCCCTCCTTCGTCGTCACCCTCGCCTTCTTCCTCGGCCTGCAAGGAGTCATGCTCCTGGTCATCGGCGAGGGCGGGACCATCCGGATCAGCGACTCGACGATCCTGTCGATCATGAACGACAACCTCAGCCCGCTGCTCAGCTGGCTGCTGTTCGCCGTCGTCGCCGGCGGCTACGCGCTGGCACAGTTCCTCGGGCTGCGCCGCAGCCGGGCGCACGGGGTCACCGCGACACCCCTGCCCGTGGTCATCGTCAAGGTGGTCGCGCTCACCCTGCTGCTGGCCGGCGGCACCTTCGCCTTGGTCCAGGAACGGGCCGTCAACCCGGCCCTGGCCTCGATCCGGGGCATCCCGGTGATCGTCCCGTTCACCATCGTCTTCCTGGTCGGCCTCACCTTCCTGCTCACCCGGACCTCCTTCGGCCGGCACGTCTACGCCGTCGGCGGGAACGCCGAGGCCGCTCGCCGGGCCGGGATCAACGTCAAGGGCATCAAGGTCGCCTGCTTCGTCATCTCCTCCAGCATGGCGGCGATCGCCGGGATCCTCATCGCCTCCCGGGACAACTCGGTGTCCCCGCAGAGCGGCGGGTCGACCACCTTGCTGCTCGCCGTCGCCGCTGCGGTGATCGGCGGGACCTCGCTGTTCGGCGGGAAGGGCCGGATCGTCGACGCCGTACTCGGTGGCCTGGTCATCGCGGTGATCGACAACGGGCTGCCGTTGATCACCCAGAAGGCCGGGATCCAGTTCATCGTCACCGCCGGCGTGCTGCTCCTCGCGGCCAGCGTCGACGCCCTGGCCCGGCGCCGGGCGGCGACGTCCGGTCGCTGACCGGACGTCAATGCGGGGCGACACAGATGGGCACGACACCACGGGGGCCCCGGCTGTCTTCGGGGAAGGCACAAGAACACGTCCGTCGGCACAACCTCGGCACCCTGCTCGGCCACCTGCACCTGGCCGGGCCGCTCAGCCGGGCCGAACTGACCTCCCTGATGGGGTTGAACCGGAGCACCATCGCCGCGCTCGTCAGCGAACTGGTCGCGCTCGGTGCGGTCAGCGAGGAACGGCCCGCCGGTGCCCGCAGCGGGGTGGGGCGGCCGTCCCTGGTCGTCCGCCCGGCGCCGGGCCCCCAGGTGCTCGTCGCCGACATCGGTGTCGACCGGATCGCCCTGGCCCGGGTGGGTCTCGGCGGCCGGGTGATGGCCCGGAAAGAGGCCGCCCTGCCCGAACCGGCACCGTCCGCGCCGGACCTCGCCGACCGGTTGGCAGCCGTGGCCGCGACGATCCCGGCGGATCCGGGGGCGGGAGAACGGGTGGTCGGGTTCGGGGTGTCCATCCCCGGTGCGATCCGCCGCGCCGACGGGCTGGTGCGGTTCGCCCCGAACCTCGGCTGGGTGGATGAGCCGTTCGGGAACCTGCTTTCCCGGCGGGTTCCGGGGCTGCCGGTGCGGGTGGCCAACGACGCCGACCTCGGCCTGCTCGGGGAACACCGGCGGGGCGTGGCCCGCGGCTTCGACGACGTCGTGTTCATCGCCGGTGAGGTCGGTGTCGGCGGCGGGCTGATCGTCGACGGCCGGCCCCTGGTGGGCGCCGGTGGGTACGCCGGTGAGGTCGGGCACATGCGGGTACGCCCGAAGGGTCGGCGCTGCCGCTGCGGCGGTCACGGGTGCTGGGAGACCGAGATCGGTGCCGAGGCGATCCGGGGCGCACTGAACCTGCCGGAGGCGAGCAGCGCCGAACTCGCCCGGGTCCTGCGCGAGTCCGCCGGGCGGGTGCCCGGCGATCTCGACCGGGTGGCCCGCTACCTCGGTCTCGGCCTGGCCAACATCATCAACGTGGTCAACCCGAAACTCGTCATCGTCGGCGGCCTGCTGCGTGAGGTGCTCGCCCAGATGCCGGACACGGTCCGGGACGGCATGGCGGCGGCCACCCTCACCGCCCCCGGGGAACAGGCCCTGCTCCGGGTACCCGAACTCGGCGGTGACGCCATCCTGTTCGGTGCCGCCGAACTCGCCCTGCAGGATCTGCTCGACGATCCCGCCGGAGTGCTCGGGGCCGTGGAACGCGTCCCGGACACCGGACGGTGACTTTCCGAAGCGTCTCGGTCACTTTCCGGGTGCCTTCGGATGTGGAGGTTCTGCGCCGATCGGGGATGCTGCCGGGATGAAGAACTCAGAGAAATGATTTGATATGTTCTTTTTCCAGGTGCCAGTGAGGCATGGTAGATGGATGTGGCACCATTGCCGGCCAGGCACAAC
>JARRQM010000167.1:0-4732 GCA_037381765.1 Kineosporiaceae bacterium | reverse complement strand
CGCTCGTAGTACATCGTCACCGGGAACAGGGCGGCCCCGCTGACCAGGGCGAGGGAGGCGGGTCCGGCGGCCATCCGGGCGGTCTCCCCGAACAGGGTGACCGGGACGCCGGTGGCGGTCAGGTCGCGGTCGGCGAGCAGCGGGACGAACCCGCCGGAGCGCAGCCGCCGGACGAGCAGGCCGAAGATGTCCCCGCCGCCGCTGTTCGGCAGCACTTCCATGCCGAGCCGTTCCCGGAAGGCGACGAACCGGGTGAACAGTTCCTCCGGGCGCAGTCGTTCCGCGACGGTGGTCACCGGGGCGAGGGCGAGGGTCGACCAGGCCCCGGCGTGATCCCAGTTCCCCATATGTCCGAGGGCCATGACGACCCCCCGGCCTTCGGCCAGCGCGGCCCGCAACGGGGCGTCTCCTTCGATCCGGCAGGTGGCGAGGATGCGTTCTTCGCTCCAGTCCGGTAGCCGGAACGCGTCGCACCAGTACCGCAGGTAGGAGTGCAGCCCTTTCCGGCTCAACGACTTGAGCCGGAAGGCGGAGGCTCCGGGAACGACCCGGGCGAGGTTCGCCTCCAGCTGGCGCACCCCGCGCCCCTGCCGCAACCAGGTCACCTGGGCGATCAGGGAGAACAGCAGGTAGGCGACCCGTTCGGGGAGTACCCGGACCAGCCGCCAGCCCGCCGAGTACAACCACATCTGGAGGCGGTCATTCATCGGGACCGCCCGGGGAAGCCGGAGCAGGGCCAGACCCGGGGCCGGGGGCGGCGGGGGCGGCGCCGGGGGCCGCGAGGGCCTGTGCGCGCACGGTGAGCATCCGTTGTACGACGGTGATCAGGCTGGCGGCGGCGAGGACGGCGAGCACGACGAGCAGCAGCAGGTCGGAGACACCGAGCCCGACCAGGCCGGTGGCGACGAGGACGGCGACGAGCCGGTCGGCCCGTTCGGCGATTCCGACGTCGGCGCGCATCCCGAGGCCTTCGGCGCGGGCCCGGGCGTAGGAGACCACCCCGCCGAGGACCAGGCAGCCGAGGGCGAGGGCGGCGAGCGTCCGGTCCCGGCCGGTGCTGCCGTCGGCGTAGTGCAGGACGAGTCCGCCGAACACGGCGGCGTCCCCGACCCGGTCGAGGGTGGAGTCGAGGAACGCCCCCCACCGGCTGGACCGCCCGGAGGCGCGGGCCATGATCCCGTCGACGGTGTCGGAGAAGACGAACGCGGTGATCACGATCGTCCCCCAGAACAGCTCGCCGCGCGGGTAGAAGGCGAGCGCCCCGACGACCACCCCGAGGGTGCCGACGAGGGTGACGACGTCCGGGCTGATCCCGGCCGCGAGCAGGGCCCGGGCCACGGGCGTGAGCAGCCGGGTGAACAGGGCACGGGCGAACCGGTTGAGCATGGCCACTTTCGTCGTCTGGTGGACCGGATCTGGGGTAGCTGCACTCTACAGACCAAGGTCCCCTTGCCCGGCGGGATGCCCCGGGACAAGTTAGTCGCCATGAGGGGGTGATCTCGCACCCCACCTCCGGCCCGGCCGGCGCGCCCCGCAGCGACGACAGCGTGGCGGAGGGCTAGCGTGTCGGTCGAGGAGGTCACATGGCGGGCAACGTCAGGGCACGGGGTGCCGGAACGGCCCCGCAGGTTGCACCCGATCACATCCGCAACGTCGTGCTGGTCGGGCACGCGTCCTCGGGGAAGACCACCCTCGTCGAGGCGATTCTGGCCGCGGTGGGTGCCGTTCCGAGGGCCGGGCGTGTCGAGGACGGGAACACGGTCAGCGACCACGACGAGGTGGAGCGTCGCCTGGGCAGGTCGGTGAACCTCTCGGTCGCCTCGGCGGTCCATGAGGGGGTGAAGATCAACCTGGTCGACACACCCGGACATGCCGACTTCGTCGGTGAGGTCCGGGCGGGGCTGAGGGCGGCGGATGCCGCCCTTTTCGTCGTCTCGGCGGTGGACGGTGTCGACGGGACCACCCGCATGCTCTGGGAGGAGTGCGCGGGGGTGAGGATGCCCAGGGCGATCGTCATCACCCACACCGACCAGCAGCGGGGGGACTTCGACGACGCCGTGGACGTCTGCCGGACCGCGTTCGGGGACGGGGTCCAACCGTTGTACCTGCCGCTGCTCGGCGATGACGACCTGCCGGCCGGGCTGGTCGACCTCCTCGGCGAGCAGGTGTTCGACTCCTCCTCGGGTGCCCGGCAGGTGCGGGACGCCGATGACGGCCTGCGCGAGGCGATCGCCGAGCTGAGGGCGGCCCTGGTCGAGGGGATCATCCAGGAGTCCGAGGACGACACGCTGCTCGACCGGTGGCTGGGCGGCGAACAGATCCCCACCGGCACCCTCGTCACCGACCTGGAGACGGCCGTGGCCCGGGGGTCCTTCCACCCGGTGCTGCCGGTGGTGGCCCCGGCCGGGTTGGGGATCACCGAGCTGCTCGGGGTCGTCCTGCGCGGGTTCCCCTCCCCGTTGGAGCACACCCCGCCCACCGTCACCACCCCGGACGGGGATCCGCGGGAGCCGCTGACCTGTGACCCCGACGGCCCGCTGGTCGCCGAAGTGGTCAAGACCACGACGGACCACTACGTGGGCCGGGTGAGTCTGGTCCGGCTCTTCTCCGGTTCGCTGGTGCCGGAGGCCACGGTGCACGTTTCCGGGCATTTCGCCGCGGTCGCCGGACATGACCGCGGCCATACCGACCATGACGTGGACGAGCGGGTCGGTGCGGTGTCCATGGTGACCGGGGCGACCATGGTGCCGGCGGACACCGGATCCGCCGGGGACATCGTCGCCGTGGCCCGCCTGACCCGGGCCGAGACCGGCGACACCCTGTCCGCCCCGGAGTCCCCGGCGTTGATGGAACCGTGGGTGATGCCGGAGCCGCTGCTGCCGGTCGCGGTCTCGGCACGGACCAGCACCGACGAGGACAAGCTCTCCCAGGGGCTGTCGCGGCTCGTCGCCGAGGATCCGACGGTGCGGGTGGAGCAGAACCCCGACACCCATCAGATGGTCCTGTGGACCATGGGGGAGGCACATCTGGAGGTGCTGCTCGACCGGCTGCGGGACCGGCACGGGGTCGAGGTGGACACCGTGCCGGTCCGGGTGGCCCTGCGGGAGACCCTGGCCCGGCAGGCGGCCGGACACGGCCGGCATGTCAAGCAGTCCGGCGGGCACGGCCAGTACGCGGTCTGCGATATCGAGGTGGAGCCGCTGCCCGAAGGGTCCGGTTTCGAGTTCGTCGACCGGGTCGTCGGCGGGTCCGTACCACGGCAGTTCATCCCGAGCGTGGAGAAAGGCGTACGCGCCCAGATGGACAAGGGAGTCGCCGCCGGGTACCCGATGGTCGACCTCCGGGTGGTCCTCGTCGGCGGGAAGGCGCACAGCGTCGACTCCTCCGATGCGGCATTCCAGATGGCGGGGTCACTCGCGTTGAAGGAGGCCGCGGCGAAGGCCGGGGTGGCGATGCTGGAACCGATCGACGACGTCCGGGTGGTCATCGACGACGAGTACGTCGGCACCGTGATGGGTGACCTGTCCGGGCGGCGCGGGCGGGTGACCGGGACGACCGCGGTCGGCTCCGGGCGCACCGAGGTGACCGCGGAGGTCCCGGCCATCGAACTCACCCGGTACGCGACGGATCTGCGCAGCCTCGCGCACGGGACGGGCACGTTCGGCCGCAGCTACCTGCGGCACTCGCCGATGCCCCAGCACCAGGTGGAGAAGGTACTCGCGGACTCCGACGGCTGACCGTCCGGCGGCGGGCCCCCGTGCGGCGACGACCCGGGGGCCATCGGCCGGTGCCGGACGCGCCCGCCGGTTTCCGGGTCAGGACGTGGGCCAGGCCTCGGTGACCCGGGCGCGGGTCTCCTCCAGCAGCTCCGGCAGGGCCCGGGTGCGGCCGATGATCGGGAGGAAGTTCGCGTCCCCGGTCCACCGCGGGACGATGTGCTGGTGCAGGTGCGCGGCGATACCCGCACCAGCGACCGACCCCTGGTTCATCCCGACGTTGAACCCCTGGCAGCCGGATATCTCGGTGAGCACCCGCATCGCCGTTTTCGTCAGGGCGGCGATCTCCGCGGTCTCGCCGTCGTCGAGGTCCGGGTAGAACGCGACGTGCCGGTACGGGCACACCATGAGGTGCCCGGTGTTGTAGGGGAACAGGTTGAGTACCACGAAGGCGTGCTCTCCGCGGGTGACGAGGAGCCCGTCGGCGTCGTCCAGACGGGGGGCCCGGCAGAACGGGCACTCCCCGTTCCCGTCCCCGGGATGCTGCCCGCGCAGGTACACCATCCGGTGCGGGGTCCACAACCGTTCGAACCCGTCCCGTTCGCCGGCGAACTGCCAGGCGGCTGCTACCTCGGGAGGTTCCGCGGATTCACCCGCCGCCTCGGGGCCCATCACCACGGGGCGAGTCTAGGGCCTGGTCCGCGGACCCCGGACGCACCGTGCGGGGGCCCGGCAACTCCCCCGACCCCCGCACCAGCAGCCGGGTCGGCACGGTGTGCCGCTGCGGGGGTGAGGTGTCCCCGGCCATCCGGGTGAACAGCAGGCGTGCGGCGAGCCGACCGATCCCGGCCGGGTCCTGCGCCATCACGGTGAGCCCGGGGGTGAGCAGTTCGGCCAGCGCGAGGTCGTCGAAGCCGACGAGGGGGATCGTCCCGTACAGACCCCGTTCGTGCAGGGCCCGGAGCACGCCGATGGTGACGAGGTTCTGACTGGCGAACACCGCGTCCGGGGGTGTG
>JARRQM010000166.1:0-5148 GCA_037381765.1 Kineosporiaceae bacterium | reverse complement strand
CCCGCGCCCGGGCCCTGGACCGGGTGTCCGAAGAACTCACCGCAGCCCTGCAACGCACCCCGACCGACACCGAACTGGCCACCGCCGCCGGGATGACGGTGTCGGAGATGCAGTCCGTCCGGGGCGGCACCGACCGGGCCGCGCTGCTCAGTCTCGACCCGATGACCGGCGAGGAGTCCAGCCCCGCCCTGTCCGTCCGGGACTCTGCCCCCCGACCGGATGAGGTGCTCATCGCCGCCGAACGGATCGGCTACCTGCGCGACGCGATGGCGGAACTCCCCGCCCGCACCCGGGTCGTGGTGTCCGGGTACTACCTCGAACACCGCCCGCTCACCGAGATCGCCGAAGAACTCGGGGTCACCCAGTCCCGGACCTCCCAGCTCCGGGCCGAAGGCCTCGACCTGCTCCGCCAGGCCCTGTCCGTCCTGCTCCGCGACGGCGGCGGGATCCCCGCGCCGCCGGACACCGGAACGACCGGCACCGAAACGACCGGCGCGGGCGCGGACGGCACCGGAACGGACAAGGCACGGACGGAAGGGGCCCGGGCGCGGCGCCGCGACGCGTACGTGGACGCCGTGGCACGGCGCTCCGACCCGCGTTCCCGCGCCGATGTCGCCGCCTACCTGGAGGGTTCCGCCCTGATCGGGGCCGACAACGGGGGAGCGTCCGGGCCGTCCGGACCGGCCGGGAAACGCACCGACGAACGGGGGTGAGAACCCGCGACAGGACGTCCCGACGCCCGGTCCCGCCCCGCACCCCGTCCCGCGCGACTACGCCGAGGCCGCGTAGTGGCCGCTCTCGGCGACCACGATGACCGGATGGGACACCAGTTCCTTCGGCAACCACTCCTGGATCCGGCGCTCCCACAGCAGCCCGTGCAAGCGCTCGCAGCACCAGCCGACGACCCGCTCCTGATCGCCCTGACGGGGCACGTAGTAGCGCTCCGTGAAGCGATCGGTGACCTCCTCCAGCAGGCGCATCGTCTGCACGAACCAGGGAACCGGGACGTACCCCACCGAGGCCATCGCGATCAAGGTCCGTCCGGTCAGGAACCGCGCCGCTTCCCGGTCGGTGACGACACCGCATTCCGCCGCCGCGGCGAAGTAGTGCAGCAGGTCCCGCCCCGTATGCACCCCGGCGTGCTGTTCCAGGAGAGACATGGGGAAGGTCAACCGGCCGGGAATCACCGGCGCGGTCCCGTCACCGACGAACGCCCCGGAGGGGAGTTCGACGAACTCCTCCGGGGTGACGATGCTGTGGATCCCCTCCGGCCGGCCGGTCGCCTCGGTGACGGCGAACCTGCGGTACTGCCCGGTACCGACGAACCCGGTCACCCCGTCCCGTTCCAGGATCCGGCGGATGGCGAACATCGCGGCGTACTCACCGAGTACGCCGTTGCGATGCGCCAGTTCGGGGAAGGCCCGGCTCAGCGCGACCCCCCCGGCAGGTTCGTAGTCCCCGGTCCCGACCATCGTCATGAAGGACGGAACCGGCCAGGGCACCTCCCGGTGCGTGATGCAGTAGTACGGTCCGGGGGCGGAGAACGAATCGGACACAGAAGCGGGCACCGAGTCGGGCACGGAAGCGGACACCAGGGTCCCCCTAGAGGTACTCGCGCAGCGAGGGCGCGTTCCGGGGCAGATTGATCGCGACGGCGGTGGGGTACGGGGCGGAACCGGCGAAATCGTTCACCAGGATCCGGCGGGCGTGCGGCAACGACATCACCAGGTCGAACTGCTCGAAACCGGCGGCGACGAGGGCGTCGTGGACGTAAGGACGGTAATCCTCGGTGCGGCTGGTCACGAAGACGAACCGGGTCCGCGACGGCTGATGCCGTTCGAGTAGCGCCTGGATGTTCTCGGTGATCGGATCGAACCGGGTCCAGCCGGTCTCGCTGAGCGGGTGCTCGTTCCGGCACAGCACGCCGTCCAGGTCGCACAGCACCGTCGCGTACGTCGCGCAGTAGGCGCGCCAGTCCGCGAGGGTCCCCCAGTCGGCGTACGCACCGGCCTCGACCCCGCGGAACTCGTACCCCAACCGGATCAGCTCGCCCACCACGTCGGACACGTAGGCCTCCCGGCCCCCCTGCAGCCGTTCCCGGGCGAGCACCACCAGGCTGGCCGCCTCGAACCCGACCAGCCCGACGTTGAAGTGCGCGGAGATCACCTGCTTCTCGGCGATGTCGGCGACCGTGCCGAGCATCCCGACCCGCAGGAACGACTTGTTCGCCGCCGTGACCTCCGGGAACTTCGCCAGGTCGGCGAAAGTGACGAAGTTCCCCGGAGTCGTCTGCTCCCAACCGTCGGGGAGCCCGACCAGATTGTCGGTGTCCTTGAGCACGATCGGGCCGTCCTCGGCCAGCTCGCCGATCCCGTGGATCACCGTCTCGACCGGATCGGTCGTGGGCTCATCCAGCAGGTGCACCGTCGTCGGCACGCCGGTGACCCGTTCCACCTCCGCGGTCAGGTGTTTCGCGGTGACGCCCCGCGGCCCGTCGAAGTACTCCGCGAGAGAGACCACGACCAGCCGGGTGATCCCGGTACCGTCCAGCCCGGCCAGACCGGCCGACAGCATGGTCACCCCGGTCGGATGCTGGAGCAAGAACTTGGGGCGGCTGAGGCCGTACCGGGTGGACCGGCCGGCGGCGGGAACGATCAAGGTGCGGGACATGATGTCTCCGAAGTTGAGAGCTCAGCGGTGATGTCGTGCAACGCGCTGCACAGCACGCCACGACGGATCGGACTGCCGGTGTACGGCAGGATCCGCAGGATCGTCAGGGCCAGCACGGCACGGAACGTCCGCTCCGTCACACCACCGGCGGCGAGGACCGTCCGCAGCCCGTGCGCAAGATCCCGGCTGGCACCGAGCAGGCGGTGCCGGGTCCGGCCGTAACTACCCCACCAGGGGTAGGCGGCGTCCAGGTAGAGCCGGGCGACGTCGAGGACCGGGGACTCCAACGGCATGTCCAGGAAGTCGATCAGGTAGATCCGCCCGGTGTGCTGCTCGACGAGGATGTTGTCGAAGGAGAAATCCCCGTGGCCGCTGCCCACCGGCAGCCGCGGCTGGGCCCGGAAAGCCCGCCGGATCGCCTCGGCCAGGGCACCGACCCCCGGAACGCCGCGGATCCGGGGGTGGTCCAGGTCGAGCGAATCCAGCTTGCCGACCAGGGCCTCGACCGCGGGCCCGGACGGGCAGCACTGCAACTGCCCGGACAGGAAGGCCGACAGGTCGGTGCAGACCGCCGACGACTGGCGCACCGACGCCTGCTGCAAGAACTCCCCGAGACTCGTTCCCCGAACGAAATCCATGACGATCGCCGGAGGGTCGACGGCGAGTACTTCCGGCGCCGTGATCAGGGCATCCGGATGGTCGGCGTGGAAGGCGCGCTGCTTGGCCGCCTGCCGCTGCAACCGCTCCCAGGAACGCTGGTCACCCGCTTGCTTGCGGACCACCGGTGTCCCGTCCGGGAGGCGGACCAGGGAGATGGTGCACCCCGACTGCCCCAGCCCGACCGCCAGCTCCGGCCCGGGACCAGCCGGTTCCCGGCGTGGCCGCGGGATCGCACGCACCAGCGCGACACGGTCTGGCTGCACGGTCACTGCTCCCAGCTATCTCTGCGGTGTACCCCGATGGGGGTCCCCCTTCCCCGTTCGGGGTATCGGCGCACCGCCGATCGAGCTGAAGTACCCCGGGACACGCGCAGAGTCACCCGGTTCTTCCGGTTCGACCGGTGCGGTCCGCTCAATCTCGGGAAGCAGCGGCCGATAGGTAGCTCAAGCCGGCCCACGGATGGACCGGTGCCGAAGACCAGCCAAGGAGGACACCGTGAGCCTTCGGATCAACACCAACACCTCGGCGTTCAACGCCTACCGCAACCTGTCGGTCACCTCGAACCTGATGAACAACTCGCTGGAGAAACTGTCCAGCGGCTACCGGATCAACAAGGCCGCCGACGACGCGGCCGGGCTGGCGATCTCCGAAAGCCTGAAATCCCAGATCAACGGCCTGACCGTGGCAGTGCGCAACGCCCAGGACGGCGTCAGCGTCGTACAGACCGCTGAAGGTGCCCTCAACGAAACCACCGCCATCCTGCAGCGCATGCGCGACCTGGCCGTCGAAGCCAACAACGCCGGCGCCCAGAACGACACCAGCATCGGCGGGCTGGACACCGAATTCCAGCAGCTCGCCGCCGAGCTCGACGACATCTCCGGGAACACCCAGTTCAACGGGGTCACCCTGCTCGACGGCAACTACACCGGCACCTTCCAGGTCGGCGCCAACAACGGCGACAGCCTGTCCATCGCCGTGTCCACCGCGATGGACTCCACCCTGCTCGGCACCTCCGGGGCCGGGACCCTGGACTCCTCCACCGCAGCCGGCCTCATCGACTCCATCGACGCCGCCATCGAAGGAGTCTCCAGTACCCGGGCCACCCTCGGTGCCTACCAGAACCGCCTCGACCACAAGATCAACAACCTGAACGTCACGGTCGAGAACCTCACCGCCTCCAACAGCCGGATCCGCGATACCGACATGGCCTCGGAGATGGTCAACTTCACGAAACAACAGATCCTGGCCCAAGCCGGCACCGCCATGCTCGCCCAGGCGGAGCACCACCCGCACCTCACGCCCACACCGCACCAGCGCCGACACCGGTACCGCACTGGCGGCGCACCGCACGCCGGTCCACGCCCGTCCCTCCCCTGCGAGGCCCGCCATGACGATCTCGTTCTCCGGGGCCGCCTCCGGAATCGACACCCAGGGCATCATCAGTGCCTTGGTGAACGTGGAGTCGACGCAGCAGACCCTGCTGGAGAACCGGCAGAGTTCGGTGCAGAAGACGGTCGATGCCTTCGGCACCCTGGTCACCAAGCTCACGGCCCTGTCCACGGCGGCGAGCACGGTGTCGGACACGAACGGCTGGGTGGGGACGACGGCGACGTCGACCTCGGATCACGTCGACGTGACCGCCTCGGGCAGCATCGGCGGCTCACTCACCTTCAACGTCACCCAGCTCGCCGCCGCACACACGCTGATCTCGGCCGGCGCGGTGACCTCGACCAGCGACGTCGTCGCCAGTGGCGGGAGTATCACCGTCACCGACTCCGAGAGCAACGAGACCGCCCGGGACGTCGGCACCGGCACGAT
>JARRQM010000165.1:0-4758 GCA_037381765.1 Kineosporiaceae bacterium | reverse complement strand
AGAGCGGCTGGTGGAGAAAGGGGTCGCGGGGACCGCCTCGAAGCAGCAAGACCGATCCGCAGGGGCGTCGGAGCAGACAGTGGTCGCAGGCTAGTTCCCGGTCGCTGCGGGCTTGGTGCCGCTCGTCCTGGGCGATGATTCGGACGATTGCCGGTGCATCGCAGTTCGGACACACCACCAAGATGTCCTGGTCTGTGAAGGTCCAGAGCCCTTGGGAGTCGTCCTGGAAACGCGAGCCGTCATCGGCAGTTGCATCGTCTGCCTCTCGCATGGGGCTCATCAGTCCATTCTTGCGGACGAACCTCGCGACGTCGTCTGGGTTGTCGGTGGTGGGTCTGGTTCGCCGGGCAAGTGTCTTCCGCAACCTTCCGCTCATCGGCACGACCGGTAGTTCCGTTCGCCCTCGACGAGGACCCGCGCTTGGGGCATCTCGTCGAGGGCAACTCCCCGGCAGTCGGATCCAGAAGGATCATTTCCACATAACGACCGGTGTGGGTCTCCTCCCGCAGGTTTGCCGGTCACATCGCGTTGACCAGCGAGAACAGAAGAATCAGGATGATGGCCTCCCGGGCCGCGGGCTTCCCGGGGGCGCTCCGCGTCACGCGTCACGCGTCACTGGCTCAGCACCCCTCGAGGGGATGTGTGACCGTCGGTTCGGCGAGCGCTGGCAGACGAACGGTCGCGGCGGTTGGGACCGGGGTCAGTCGTTGGCGTCCCAGGCGTGCGTGGTGGGTAGGTTCTCGTCGACGCCGTAGTAAGCGATCTTGTCGTCGAGCACCCGCACGGCGACCTGCAGCCGATGGATCCGCTGTTCGAGTTCTGCCCGGCGCTCGCGGAGGAAGGGCACCAGGTTCCCGGCCCCCGGCGGCTGAGCCCGCAGGATCGTGGTGAACTGGCGCAGGTCGCCGATCCCGAGTCCGGCCTCCCGAAGGCAAGTGATGATCCCTATCCAGGCGAGGTCGTGGTCATCGTACCGGCGACGGCCACCGTCGGTGCGTTTGATCGGACCGATGAGTCCTTCCCGTTCGTAGTAGCGAAGCGTGTCAAGCGTCAGGCCGGTGGCAGCGGCCGCGGCGCCGGGATCGAGTCCCGTCATGTTCGTGTCCTTCTCCAGATGCTCTCAAGCGGTCTCGTTCATTCGCAGAATGACGGCCGGGTCCAGCGCGAGGGTCTGCGCGGTCATCGCCTCCTCGAGCTGCTCGACGCTGCTGACCCCCAGGATCGGGGACACGGCGGGTCTGTTGTTGAGCAGCCACGCCAGCACCAGTTGGTGGACGGTGGCGCCGGTCTCGTCGGCAAGGGTCTTGAGCAGACCCAACCTACGGGTCGTCCCAGGATGGTCGTAGATCTCGTGCAGCGGGCGGTCGGGCCGGGCGTAGGACCCGCGCAGCAGCGGGGAGTATGCCCACAACGCCATTCCCGTCTCGACACTCGCGTAGTCCAGGTCCTGGGGGGACATCAGGCGATGGCCCTCGTCCGGCAGTCTCGTGTCCGGCCTCGGTCGCACATATGTGTGGCGCAACTGCAGCGCGGTCCAGCCAGGAAGCCGCAACGAGTCGGCGATCGCGCGGGCCCGCTCCACCCGCCAGGCGGCGTGGTTCGAGGCCCCCAGCCTGCGGGCGGTTCCCTCCGCGGCGAGCTGGCCGAACGTCTCGACGGTCTCCCGCAGTTCTACCGAACGGTCCTCACCGTGGGCCCACAACAGGTCGACGTGGTCGATGCCGAGCCGCTCCAAGCTGCCCCGGATCCCGTTGCGGATCGCGGTCGCAGACAACCCCTCGGCGGACTCCGGCCAGTGGTGGGGCACCAGCGGCTGGTACCGGACCTTGGTGGAGATCAGCAACTGCTGGCGCAGACCCGGCCGCCGGGCCAGCCACCGGCCCAGCAGGGCCTCGCTCTGCCCGCCGACCCCGCTCGGGTCGTTCCAGAACGCGTAGCAGTCCGCGGTATCGATCCACCGCCCGCCCAACTCGACGAAACGGTCCAAGATGGCGTTCGCGGTGGCCTCCGGCACCGTCGTACCGAAGTCCATCGCGCCCAGCACGATCGAGGCGCGGTCATCGGAGAGTCCCTGATTAATCATGCCCGCCACCCTGTCGCCTGGAGCGCACACCAGGTCAAGCGCCGGGTGTCACGGCCCCCCTCTGCGCAGACGTCCTCGCCCACCAGACGTCCCCGCCGGACCCCACCACGACAGGATCCACAACCACCCGGGCCGTCCTCGCCCCCACACACAACGGTGGCCGGCGCAAACACCACGGCGCGGACGATCCATCCCACAGCCCGGCGCCCACCGCCGATGAGGTCCTGGACCTGCTACGCAGCGACCCCTACCGCCCCTGGCACGGCCGCGACGTCGCCCACATCTTGAACGTCACCAACATCAACAGCCTCTGCACCCGGATGTCCCAATGGGCCCACAAAGGACTGCTCCACAAGATCGGCCGCGCGACCTACACCCTCACGCCAGCCACTTGACAAGACCCCCGACCGCCTAACTTCGCGGCCCTGCATCTTGCCCTGCCGGGACGGCGAGACGAAAACCCGACCTGCGCCACGGGCAGTCCCCACGCGTCCCCGGAGCTCTCGCCCCGTTTCGGGGAATCCCAGGCGAACGTGAAGGTCCGGCGAAGCAGAGTCGCTATTCCTCTTCCTCGGCTGCGGCCAGCTCGGCCAGCTCGTCGAAGGTGCTTTCGAGGACGGCCCGCCGCTTCTCCTTGAAGTCTGGCTTCGGGGCGAGGCCGTCGATGGTCCTGTCCCAGATGGCCAAGTAGGTGGCCTTCCACTCGGCGACGGCTGCCGAGCCGGGCAGGACGACCCCGACGTAGTGCTGCCGGGCGAGCAGACAGAGCAGTTCCAGGTTGCAGGGAACGGCCGTGCCCCAATACTCGTCGGGTTCGAGCTCGACGGGATCGCCGGCCAAGGCCTCGACGACTTCGGCGATGAGCCGATGGGCGATCTCACCCAAGTGGTCGGCGGCCGTGTCACTGTCGAAGTTCCCGGCTCCCCAGACACCCACGGATTCTCCCCTCGTCACAGCGCCGCCTTACAGCGGAGCTACCGGCGCCGGCGTCAGCTGCGTCCCAGGAGGGCACAGCTCCGTTCCCGTCCGCTCCCGGTGGTTCCACCACTCGTCGTGGCCCGCCAACCTGAACCGGCCCCGTGGAACGGGCGACGGGAATCAAACCCGCACAACCAGCTTGGAAAGAAGCCTACCGCCCACCGGATGGGGACTTTTCCTGGGGGAAATGGGCGTCCCGCTCTAGATCGAGCCTCTCGGCGATGACGGTCCGCCCGACCGGGAACTCCGCTTGGGTTTCGACACGACGGGACGCCTACTCGAGACGGTGGTTCTGGTCTTCGAGAGCGGCCATCAGCTGGTCATCCATGCCATGCCGGCCCGCAAGAAGTACCTCGACCTCTTGCCCTGGCGACCCAGTCGAAACCCGGGCAGCCGGCCGACGGGTCCGGCCACGGCCCACCGGAGATCATCGCCACCCAAGGGCCGGAGATCATCGCCACCCAAGGGGGTGAAGACAGGTTCCGGCGCCACCGGGCACGACCGTGGTCGACCGGGTAGCACGACCCAGGGACTTCCAACCCCAGGTGTCTCCGTAGTGCTACCTCGGTCAGTCCATCGGATCACCGATCGGCGCAAGCCGACAGGCAGGGAGCTGGTGACGTGTCCTGGCGCCATCCGCCGTCCGCCGTCGGTGTAGATCACGCAGGCCACCCCTACGCGGAGTCGGCGTTGGCGCGTGCAGCCGAGCATGGTCCTGGTGTCGGGGTAACGGTTGTCGGCGAGTGCACCGACGGCGCCACGGACGGTCTTGGCGAGCAGCGAGTCTGCTGCGCGCAGGCGGATCAGCCCGGCGACGGCGGCGTGTGTCCAGATGAGGGTGCAGGTCACTGGTCGCTGAGGAGGCGCTCGGCCCGGGCTGCCCGGTCAAGCAGATCGACGTAGCGAGCAACCGGTACCTACCCGAACCGCGGGTGAAACACTCGGCGGCATGACTCGACTCGTCGTCGCAGGGGCAACCGGATACCTCGGACGGTTCGTCGTACGGACGGCCGCCGACAGGGACATGCACGTCACGGCACTCGTCCGTGATCGCAGACGGGTCGACGGCGCGGACGAGCACGTCGAAGTCGACTACTTGAGGCCCGAGACACTGGAAGGGGTGTGCGACAACGCCGACGCCGTGTTCTCGGCGCTCGGCGTCACCCGCCAGCGCGACAAGGTGAGCATCGCCGACGTCGAGCACACCGGTAACGCGAATCTCCTGGCCGAGGCCCTGCGAGCAGGGACGCCAGCGTTCGGGGTGATCTCGGTGATCCACCCCGAACAGTTCGCCGGGGCGGAGCTCCTCACCCACAGGGAACGGTTCATCGCCGAACTCCGGGACGCCCCGATCGCCTCGACGGTCGTTCGCGCCACCGGTTTCTTCAACGACATCGACGAGGTCTACGCCATGGCCCGCAAAGGCCGGGTATGGCTCATCGGGTCAGGAACCACCCGGATCAACCCGATCCACGGCGCCGACCTGGCGGCAGCCTGCCTCGACGCGCTCGGGACGGGCACCCCGCAGATTCAGGTCGGCGGACCCGAGACGTTCACCATGGACGAGATCGCCGACCTGGCCTTCCGGATCGCCGACCGTCCACGCCGTGTCACCCACCTTCCCGACTGGCTCGTCGGGGCGGCCCTGGCAACCAGCCGGGTCGTCTCCCCCCGATCGGCGAACATCATCGACTTCC
>JARRQM010000164.1:0-4772 GCA_037381765.1 Kineosporiaceae bacterium | reverse complement strand
GTGCCCACGTTCGACAACGAGTCCCGCAATGCCCCGGGCAAGGCGACCCCGTCGGGTCGTGCACCGGACCCGGCGTCGGACACGACACGGCCGAAGAGTTCCACCCCCCGCGACGAGTGACCGCCCCACAGACCGTTCCCGCCCCGCCGGAACCGGCGAGCCAGGACGACCTGCCCGCAAAGAGCCAGAGCCTCGGCCGCCGATGGCGGCGCACACTGTCGGGCACCGACGGCACGACCGTGCTCACCGCCTACATCGCCATGCTCCTGCTCCTGCCGGCACGCTACGTTTTCGCCCCGCTCGGCGCCGCGGGAACCCCCGCCCAGATGATCGCGATCGTCATCGCCCTGTGGTGGGGCAGCCACTGGATGAGCCGGACCAAGGCCCGCAAGCTGGGGCGGCAACCGGTCACCCGGACCATGCTCCTGTTCACCACGGCGGTCCTGATCAGTTACATCGTCGCGACCACCCGGTCGATCGACACCCTCGAACTCAACGCGACCGACCGCTCCCTGCTCAGCCTGCTCGGCTGGCTCGGCGTCGTCCTCGTCGCCGGCACCCTCATCCCGGTGCGGCACCGGCTCGACCAGCTCCTACGCCGCACCGTGACCTTCGGCACCCTGCTCGCGGCCCTCGGTGATCTGCAGTTCCTCACCGGACGTACCTTCACCGAATACCTCCAGATCCCGGGACTCAGCGAGAACGAGGATCTGACCAGCGTGCTGGAGCGGGAGGGGCTGAACCGAGCGGCCGGAACCGCCGTGCACCCCATCGAGTTCGGCGTGGTCATCACCATGCTCCTGCCGATCGCCCTGCACTTCGCCGTGCACGACCTGCACCGCCCCGCCTGGCGCCGGTGGCTGCCCGTCGCCGTCATCGCCATGGCGATCCCGGCCTCGGTCTCCCGGTCGTCGATCCTCTGCGGCAGCATCGTCATGGGGTTCCTGCTCCCCACCTGGGAGACCATGATGCGCAGACTGGCCTACCTCGCCCTGGTCGTCGGCGGTGGCCTGGTCTTCGTCGGGGTCCCCGGCATGCTCGGCACCCTGCTCCAGCTGTTCTCCGGAATCAGCGAGGACTCCAGCGCCCGTTCCCGAACCGACAGCTACGGCGTCGCCGTGGACTTCATCTCCCGGACCCCAATGTTCGGCCGGGGGTTCTCCACCTTCCTGCCCGCCTACCGGATCCTCGACAACCAGTACCTCGGTTCCCTCATCGAGGTCGGTGTCTTCGGGGTACTCAGCCTGCTCGGCCTCTTCATCACCGGCATCCTCAGCGCCCTCCTGGTGCGCCACCGGTCACACAACCCGAACACCCGCAGCCTCGCCCTGTCCTTGGCCGCCGCCATCTCCGCCGGAGCGACCTCGTTCGCGTTCTTCGACGCGTTCGCGTTCAGCATGATCTCCGGGCTGATGTTCTACCTCCTCGGCATGATCAACGCGCTGTACAGCCTGCAGTCCCAGGAGGGGCGGCGGATCGCCTCCAACGTGAGCCGCAACGCCGCTTCCCCGGCGACCGGGGCGGCTCCGCCCGGCACGTACGCAGCGGGGCCACCGCAGCAGGTGAAGGTATGACCCACCAGGAAGCGACCCCGGGCCCGCCCGCCCCACGGTGACCCGCGGACCGCCCCGGCTCCGCCTCGGGAGAGAGTTCCCGGCCGGAACGGCCGAGCCGGGAACCGCCTACCGCGGGAGCAGCCGGTCCCCGCAGCCGCACGCCTCCGGGCGGACCCTCGGGTTCAGCAGGGCCCGGGCGGCGAACCAGGAGTACCGGTGTCCCCGCAACCCCCACGTGATCTCACTGAGCACGTTCGCCATCAGGTACGCGAAGGCGGCGAGGGTGGTGTGCCTGCGGCGGTACAGGCGCACCCGGTTGACGATCTGCATCGCATGGATCGCCGCACTCACCCCGGACTGCGCCCCGATGTGCACGGCCTGCGCGGCGGGGACGTACCGGGTGGCGAGGCCGAGGTCGCGGGCCCGCAGGCAGTAGTCGGTCTCCTCGGAGTAGAGGAAGAACGACTCGTCCCACTCCCCCACCCGCCGCCTGCACTCCGCGGACACCAGCAGCACCGCGCCCAGCGCCCAGTCCGCCGTGCGGGGCCGCGCGTACACCCGTTCCGGGCCGATGTACTCGGCGAACAGCGGCAGGTTCGTCCAGTTCAGGCCGATGCTGCGGAGGATCGTCGGTTCCCGCCGCAGGGATAGTTCCATCTCCCCGTCCCCGGTCGTCACCCGCGGGGCGATGATCCCGGTTCCGGGAATGTCGAGTGCCTCGACGAGCAGCGGGATACTCCCCGGTGCCATCCGCACGTCCGGATTGAGAATGAGGTACGCGGGGACGTCACCGAGTTCCCGGACACCCCGGTTGATCCCGGCGGAGTACCCCAGATTCGTCGACGGGATCAACAGGCAGTCCGCCCGCGCGGCCACCACCTCGCAAGTTCGATCCTGGGAGCCGTTGTCGACGACGACGACCCTGGCGCTCAGGTCCCCGAGCGCCGCGGGCAGGGAGTCGAGCAGGCCCTCGATCATCGGCTCGCTGTTGTAGGTGACGATGACGATACCGACGTCACCGGATGCGGACGGGTCGGTCACCGGTCACCCCGGAACCGGTGCGCCCCCGAGCCCACATACCCCGTTTCCGGGTCCCGTCCCGTTCCCGCGGGCCGCCGGGCCCCCTCAGCGTTCACGGACGGGGACCGGCCGGGGACGCCCCCGCGTCCGTTTCCCGCATCCCGGCGGGAATGTCCGCGGTGTACACGAGACCGACCGGGGGGAGGCTGTCCGGAGGGAGACCGCCGTCGCTGCCGTCGAGCGGGACCTGGAAACGTTCGATCCCCTCCGCGACCAGGTCCTCCAGGTCCTTCTCCCACCATTTCTCGGCCAGCAGCTCCTCGATGACCTCAGGAGGGAACCGGTACTTGACCACCCGGGCCGGGTTGCCGAGGACCACCGCATACGGGGGGACGTCCCGGGTAACCACGGCGCCTGCCCCGATCACCGCGCCGTGCCCGATGCTGCGTACCTCGGGCAGGATCGTCGCGCTCGCCCCGATCCAGACATCGCTGCCGATCTCCAGCGGCGTGAACCCGACGAGCCAGCGGTCACACAGGTCGAGCGCCGGGTTGAAGAACAGTCCGCTGCTCCCCCGGAAGTTCAGCGGATGGTTGTGGTTGAGGATCCGGGCCCCCTGGGCGATGGAGCAGTACCGGCCGATGGTCGTCCGTGGGTCGACCATCCACTCGTCGAAGCAGCCCCCGTCGGTGTACTGCCCGATGTCAACGCCCCAGTAGACCCGCCAGATCTCCCGCATCGTCGGCGAGCGCAACTGCCCGCCTTCAAGGCGACGTACCACTTTGAGTACGAGACCGCGCAGATGCCGGTTCCGGTACAGACGAACGAGCAGTCGTTTCACGCCCGCGTTCCCCTCATCTTGTCCTCACGACACCCGGTGCCGGCAACCGGAGCCAGCGACGGGCCAACCGTTCCCGCGCGGCCCCGGAGCGCCCCCGTGCACATCCAAGAACAGAGCAACCCGACCACCCGACGTCCCGGGCCGGACCCGGGCTCGGATCGCCCGGAGTCTACGGCACCGGCCCCGGTGGGCGCGCCGGGGATGGCCGGTAGGGGCAGATCACCGCACGGCAGCCCCGGAGCCGGTCCCGTCTCCGACCTCGACTCCGGTCTCGGCTCCGGTCTCGGCTTCGATCGAACCGGCCCCGATCACACCGGCGTGGTGTGCCGTAACCGCTTTCCGGCAGAGAATCACGTACCGGTTCATCGGGGTTCGCCGCAGGCTGGCGAGGTCGCTGGAGAGGGGCACGGTACGCAGGCGGGCGGCATCACCGTCCCAGATGCCGATGTCGTAACCGAACTCGGTGAACTCGTCGAGATGGGCACGTATCTCGTCCCCGTCGAGCAGGAGGAGAAAGTCGATCCGTTGCTGGCGGAGCAGCCCCCGGCACCCGTCGAGGACCTCGAGTTCACCACCGGCGGTATTCACCTTGACGACATCGATCCGCGGGAGTTCCTCGTCCTCGGAAAAGGCGTCGAGGGTGGTGAGCGGGAACCGGTCAGCAGGTTCCGGCACACCGGAAGTACCGGTCCCGGGCTCGGGCCCGAGGCGGGTGACGCGGTTGAGGTAGCGGCGTTTCTGCGGCACCAGCTGCGCCCAGCCCCGGCCGGACCCGAGGCCGATCCGCCGCACCTCGACGCGCGCGTCGAGCTTGTTCGCCGCGATGTTCCCGCGCAACGTGCCCACGTTCTGCGGGTCCGGTTCGCAGGCCAGCACCCGGGCCCCGGCCCGGGCCGCGCTCAGGGCCCAGGTGCCGATGGACGCACCGACGTCGACGGCCACCATGCCCTTCTTCAAGACGTGCGGCAGCATCCGGATCTCCGGTTCGAGGAGGTCGCCGAACAGGACGAGGGTCGGCATCATCTGCGACGGGTAGTCGAAGTCGATGACGAGACCCGATCCGGTGTGCGTGCGGACCCGGTCAGGTCTCCGCAACCACACGTGCAGGAGCCGGAACACCCCCTTTCCCCCCTGGACGACCCCGACCCGTGTCAACCCCCAAGAGACCCGCTTGAGAACAATGAGTTGTCGTCGATTCACTGCGGGTACCAACCGCCTTCCAGAGCGACGGAACAGGGTCGCCGCCCCGAAAGCCTCCCTCGCAGTCGCGAGCGAGTGACGTAGCCGGAGAAGCATTCCGACGCTAAGGATGACATACCGCGAAAGCCTGGGTCTCCCCCCGAAACGCTGGAGGC
>JARRQM010000163.1:0-4786 GCA_037381765.1 Kineosporiaceae bacterium | reverse complement strand
AAACCTACGACCTGCCCGTCACCTTCGCCTGCGAAGTGGCCGTCCGCCCGGATGAGGTGCTCAGCCGGGTCGAGACCAAACGCAATGACCCTGCCGGGCAGTACGCCCTCATCGCCGCCCGCGAGGCCTGGGCGGATGCCGGGACCCCCGAGGTGGAACCGGAACGCCTCGGTGTCGTCTGTGCCTCTGGTATCGGCGGGGTGTGGACCCTGCTGGCCGCCTGGGACACGCTCAAGGAAAAGGGCCCGCGCCGGGTCCTTCCGCTCACCGTGCCCATGCTGATCAGCAACTCCCCGGCGGCGCAGGTGAGTATCGAACTCGGCGCCCGGGCCGGTGTGCACACGCCGGTATCGGCCTGCGCCTCCGGGGCGGAAGGGGTGGCCGCGGGGCTGGAGATGATCCGGTCCGGTCGCGCCGACATCGTCCTCGCCGGTGGCACCGAGGCGGCCGTGCACCCGCTGCCGATCGCTGGATTCGCCTCCATGCAGGCGCTGTCCACCCGCAACGACACCCCGGAAACCGCCTCGCGACCCTACGACACCTCCCGGGACGGGTTCGTGCTCGGGGAGGGCGCGGGACTCCTCGTCCTGGAGGCCGAGGAACATGCGCGGGCCCGCGGCGCCCGGATCTACGCCGAGGTCGTCTCCGCCGGGCTCACCTCCGACGGGTATCACATCGCCGCGCCCGACCCCGAAGGGAACGGCGCCGCGAACGCGATCACCCAGGCCCTCACCACCGGCGGGATCGACCCGGCCGAGATCGGCCACGTGAACGCGCACGCCACCTCGACCCCGGCCGGGGACATCGCCGAGGTGAAGGCGCTGCGCAAGGCCCTCGGGTCGGCGCTGGATGACACCCCGGTCTCGGCGACGAAGTCGATGACCGGTCACCTGCTCGGCGCCGCCGGCGCCGTCGAGAGCATCTTCTCCGTACTCGCCGTGCACCACCGGCTCGCCCCGCCGACGATCAACATCACCGAACTCGACCCGGCCGTCGACCTGGACATCGTGCGGGGAGAACCGCGCAAGCTCGCCGACGGCGACCTGGTCGTGGTGAACAACTCCTTCGGGTTCGGCGGGCACAACGTCGCGGTAGCCTTCCGCGCGGTCTGACCGGGTTGGCCGGCCCTTCCCGGGGCCGGCCAACCCGGTTCACCGGTTGGCCGGCCGCCCCCATCCGGTGTCGATACGGGCGGCCGGGTACCGCGCTTCGGCTTGTCAGCCGACCCGGTGCAACCAACGCACCGGCGCCCCGTCCCCGGCGTAGCGGAACGGTTCGAGTTCTTCGTCCCAGGCGCGCCCGAGTGCCAGATCGAGTTCGGCCCGCATCCGGTCGGAATCGCCGTATCCGACCTCGAGTGCGGCACGTACCCGGTCCTCGGGCACCACGACGTTCCCGTGCACGTCGGTGACCGCGTGGAAGATCCCCAGTTCCGGGGTGTGGCTCCAGCGGCCCCCATCGACCCCGGAACTCGGTTCCTCGGTCACCTCGTAGCGCAGGTGCGCCCACCCGCGCAGGGCGGACGTCAGTCGCGCACCGGTGCCCTGCTCGCTCTGCCAGGACAACTCGGTACGGAACAGCCCCGGCGCGGCCGGTTGCGGGATCCAGTCCAGCGACAGGCGCGTGCCAAGAACACCGCCCGCGGCCCACTCGATGTGCGGGCACAGCGCGCGCGGCGCGGAATGCACGAACAGGACGCCACGCGTCGTTGCCCCGGCCATCTGGACCTCCTCCTCAGACTGAGGTTCGTCTTCCCCAACGGCCTCGGTCTTCGGCGGTGTCCGGCGGGATCCGGACGGCAGTGGCGTCTGCCGCGGGCCATTCTGCCCCAGACGGCGCCTTCACACCAGGCTTTCACCATGCATAATCGCAGTGTGTAGTTATTTCCCTACGTAGAGCAGTCACTCTACGGGCCCAGCCGGTCGTGCCGGGACACCCGCTGACCCGAGGAGACATCGTGTCGCCACACGTTCCGAAGAAAGACCCCTCCGACCTCGCCGTGGTCACCGAGGTGATCCGCCCCGCCGCCGTCGTCCCCGAGGAGGAAGCCCAGTCCATCCTGGTCGCGCTGTCCCTGAACGGGGTGCAGTCCGGCGGGTTGTGGCAGGCGGAGGCGAGCCGCTGGAGTCGCTACGACCGTCCTTGGGCGGGCCCGCACGACCCCGGATCCGCCGGACTCGTCGGCAGCCTGCAGATCGCCTTCGGCACCCCGACGAAATACGAGATCACCATCTACCGGGTGACCATCACACTGCACGGCTCCCAGCTCGGGTGGACCGTGCAATCACTGTCCGATGAGGCCCTCGGCCTGGGCGGGCTCACCCTCGCCCAGTGCCCGCGCGCCGCCCTGACCGACCCCCCGAAACCCTTCCGTGGCTAGCCACCCCCGACCCCGGGACAGGCCGGGGACGACCGGTCAGATGCGGGGCAGGATGCTGTCCTCGTCATCGGACATTCCGTCGCCGAGACCCCGTCCCCGGTCCGACGACCGCCAGCGAGAACTCGGCAGGGACGCGACGAGCAGGAGTACCCCGAGCAGGGTCAACGCGCCACTCGCCCCCATCGCCGCATGACCCCACGAACTGCGGTCCGCGAGGGAACCGTCGAGGATTCCCTCCGGCCAGCTCAAGTGTTTGAGCGACCAGGCCGGGGCAACCACCCACAAGGCCCCGAGCGTGGCCAAGGTCAGCCCGGGAACCAGTGAGGCCAGCGGGGAGATCCGCGACCCGACCGCGATTCCGAGCAGCAACCCGCCCACGGCGATGACCCCGATCCCGACGAGATCGTCGGTGCTGATCGAGGGGCCCGCACTACCCCGAGTGGCCGCGGCCACACCGTAGGCGAGTCCGGCGACGGCCACCGGGGCAAGCAGAATTCCGTACAGGGCCCCCCACAGATGCCGTACCCATCCCCGCATCAGCGTTCACCCGTTCCCTCGACACGACCCGCGCCGTCATCCGGCGTCCGGCACAACCGATGGAGCTGACCAGGGGCCGACCCTAGCCCATGTGTCGGGAGCCGGGTCCAGCCCATCCGCCCACGGCGGGACCGGCTTGCCGCCCCGGCAACCGGCCAAGGATGATGGCTCACGCCCCGGCCCGACCACCGACCGTGAAGAGCGCCATGTCCGACCGATCGACCTCGGCGCACCCGGGGAGCAACCGGCGCCTTCGCCGTCCCGGCAAACGCGGGCTCCTTCTGCTCATCGCACTCGTCCTGTTTCCCGCCGTCATCGCCGCCGGTGACCGGGTCAGCGCGTCCGTGGTGACCCGCCGGCTCAGCGCCGACCTCGCCTGTGCCACCGGCACCCAGCCGCAGCTCCAGCTGTCCAGCGTGCCGCTCCTCCCGCACCTCGCGACCGGAGGGATCGGCCGGGTCGAAGCCCACCTGGACCGGTACGGCACCCACGGGACCGTCCTCACCAGCATCACGGTCCACGCCGAAAACGTGGACCTGCCCGGGCCTCGCGGTCAGGACGTCGGTATCGGCGCCCTCGACGTCCGTTTCGACGTCCCGCTCGACCTACTCCCGTCCCGTGTCGACGGCCATGACCTCAGGTACACCGCGGCCGGGGACGGGCTGCTCGCCGTCCGGACGACGGCGGACGTTGCGGGGATCCGCGTCCCGATCACCGTGCTCGCCCGTCCTGGCCTGGACGGCAACCGGATCGCGCTGACCGCCGAACAGGTCGAGGTGCTCGGCCTCCGTCGTCCGGTGGGTGCCCTCGCCGAGTGGTTCGCCGAGGCCGCCCCGCCCCGGGAACTCCCCGCGCTACCGGACGGACTCGCCTACCGCACGGTCGCGGTCACCGAGACGGGGCTGCGCTTCGAGATCTCCGGCACCCATCTGCACGTGCCCGTCCCCGCGGACCGCCAACACTGCCGTTGACCGTCCCGACGACGTGACCGCCCCGGTAGTACGGACCCCAGACAACACGGGCCCCAGACAGCACGGGAACTCCGCCGAGGACATCCGATTGTAACACCGCATTCACGGACTTCCCTTGCATTTCTATCCGCAGGTGCGGAATCGTTCAGGGTGGCGGGCCGAACTCCCGCCCCTGACCGAGGAGTCCTCGTGAGATCTCCCGCACCGTCCGTCCTCGGCGCCGTAGCGGCCACCGTCCTCCTGCTCGCCGGCTGCGGCTCCCCCTCCACCACCTCATCGGATGCTGAGGACGGGTCGACAGGGGGTGCGACCGGCAGTATCACCGTGCTCGCCGCAGCCTCCCTCACCGAGTCGTTCACGACCCTCGCCGACCAGTTCGAAGCCACCCACCCCGGCACGACCGTCATGGTGAGTTTCGGGGCGAGCTCCGCCCTCGCCGCCCAGATCATCCAGGGCGCCCCCGCCGACGTCTTCGCCTCCGCTTCGACGACGAACATGGATCAGGTCGTGTCGGCCGGAGCGGCCGACGCTCCCGTGCCGTTCGCCCACAACATCCTGGAAATCGCCGTTCCCCCGGGTAACCCCGGCAAGGTGACCGGCCTCGCCGACCTCGCCCGCTCCGATGTGTCGGTCGCGCTCTGCGCCACCTCCGTCCCGTGCGGGAGCCTCGCCCACACGATCGCCGACCGGGCCGGGCTCACCGTCACCCCGGTGACCGAGGAACCCACCGTCAAGGCAGTACTCACCAAGGTGGAACTCGGCGAGGTGGACGCCGGGGTCGTCTTCGTCACCGACGTGCGCACGGCCGGGGACAAGGTCGTCGGGGTACCGATCCCGGAGGAAGCCAACGAAGCGACGACGTACCCGATCGTCACCCTCGACGACGCGGCCAACGCCG
>JARRQM010000162.1:0-4833 GCA_037381765.1 Kineosporiaceae bacterium | reverse complement strand
CAGCTGCGGTTGCGGGGCGGGTCAGCCGCGGGTGGCCCAGTCGGTGAGGGCGGCGGTGAAGGTCGGCGCGGCCCGGCGCCAGTCGTAGTCGCGGACCGCGGCCTCCCGCCCGGCGCGGCCCAGCCGGTGCCGGCGCGGTTCGTCGGCGATGAGGGCGCACACGGCGTCGGCGCAGGTCCGCGGGTCGGCGAAGGGGACGACGACGCCGCAGCCGTGCCGGTCGACGAGGTCGACGGACACCGGGTTCGGGGTGGTCACCACGGGCAGCCCGGAAGCCATGTATTCCATCGCCTTCGTCGGCCGGGAATGCGCGTAGTTCGGTTCGTCGTGCAGCAGGGACAGGCCCGCGGCGGCGCCGGAGAGCAGGTCGAGGGCCCGACTATTGGGTACGAATCCGTGGTGGGTCACCCAGCCCCGGGCATGGGCGTCAGCCACCTGCGCCGCGCAGTCGGCGTCCGCGGGGCCGATGAGGTCCACCCGGACCGTGCCGTGCAGCAGCCGGCCGAGTTCGACGAGGTCCAGGGCACCGCGGGGGATGGTGAGCCGGCCGAGGTAGACGACCCGGTCCGGCCCGGGCAGGGGCGGGTCCTCCGCGGGGACCGGCACCGTGTTCGGCACGACGGGGTGCGGGCGGGTGAACCGGTCCGCGTAGGCGTCCTCGGCGAGGATCAGGTGCAGCCGCCGTTCCGCCCAGCGTTCCAGGGCCCGCACGGCGAGCGACGCGGGGCGCCGGGCGGGGTCGGGCAGCCACGACCGCATGCCGAGGGCCGCCGCGGTGTCTTCGTGCACGTCCCAGACCCGCACCGGGTGACGGTGCCCGGCGAGGGCGAGGAGCAGCTCCGGGTCGTGCACGAGGACGAGGTCGGTGGTCGCGGCTTCGGCGCGGATCAGCCGGCGGGCGGCGCGCACCGCGTGCAGCCGGTGCCGGCCCCGGGCCCGCGGCAGGTCGACGGCCCGTACCCCGGCCGGGGGGATCCGGCCGTAGGCGGAGAACGGTGCCGCGTACGTGACGGTGAACCCGGTGTCGACGAGGGACCGCAGCTGGCGGTGCCGGATCCGGGCGTCCTCCGGGTCGTGCACGACGGTGACGACGAGGATGCGCGGGCCGGGCCCCGGGGGGGTCACACCGAGGCCTCGTAGGCGGCGACGACGTCGGCGGCCGGGCCGTCCATCTTGAGCAGCCCGTGGTCGATCCACAGGGCCCGACCGCAGGTTTCCAGCACCGAGGACATCGAGTGGCTGACCAGGAACACGGTGCCGGCTTCGGCCCGCAACTGGAGGATGCGTTCCTCGCTGCGCTGCTGGAAGGCCTTGTCGCCGACGGCGAGGGCCTCGTCGACGAGCAGCACCCGGTGGGAGACCGAGGCGGCGATGGCGAACCGCAGCCGGGCCTGCATTCCCGCCGAGTAGGTGCGCATCGGTAGGTCGATGAAGTTCCCGATGTCGGCGAAGTCGACGATGCTCTGGTAGCGCTCGGCGACCTCGTCGGGGGTGAGCCCGAGGGCGAGCCCGCCGAGGATGATGTTGCGTTCCCCGGACAGCTCGTTCACCATCGCGGCGTTCACCCCGAGCAGCGTCGGGTGGCTGTCGGACCAGATGTCGCCCTTCGCCGGGGGCAGCAGGCCGGCGATGGCCCGCAGCAGGGTCGACTTCCCGGAGCCGTTGTGCCCGATGACTCCGATCGCCTCACCTTCGTAGGCGGTGAAGCTGACCCCGCGTACCGCATGCACTTCGCGTAGTCGGCGAATGTTCGGGGAACGTTTGAACAGTTTGCGGCCTTCGCCGTGGGCCGCCTTCCCGGTCGCGTACACCCGGTAGGTGATGTGCACGTCGTCGACGATGACGGTGGGCTTGCGCACCACGTCCTCGCCCGTCGCGGCCGGGGCCTGCTGGGTGTCCACGGAGGTCTCACTCACGGCCGTACTCGTCCTCCGCACGCCAGAAGAATAGGAAACCGACGACGAGCATGCCCACCCCCCAGGCCACGGCGAGGAGCCAGGTCTTCACCGGGTCGTAGGGGAAGAACTGGTCCGGGTGGCCGGGGACGGCGAACACCGCTTTCTCCCCGAGCAGGGAGACCCGCATCAGCGTGATGTAGTTGTAGATCGGGTTCGCTTCGGCGACCTGCAGCGCCCAACCGGGTCTGCCGTGCAGCAGCGCCGGCATGGAGACGAACACCCCGGACAGGTAGAAGAACATCCGGGTGACGAACGGGATGAGCTGGGCGATGTCCCGCAGGTGGATGGTCAACCGGGCGGCCACGAAGGCGACGCCGAGGTTGAACAGGGTCATCAGGGCCAGGGTCGGCGCGACGAGCAACCAGTTCACCGTCGGGAAGTAGCCGCTCGTGGTGACCAGCAGGAGCAGCGCGAGCACCATCCACAGCTGGTTGAGCAGCTGTTGGTAGACCACGGAGAACGGGAGGACCGCCCGCGGGAAGTGCAAGGTGGTGACCAGGCCCCGGTTGGCGATGATCGACCGGGCCCCGTCGGCGAGGCTCCCGGCGAAGAACTGGAACAGGAACACCCCGGTGATCAGGAACGGGACGTAGCTGTCCGGGCGGGCGCTGCTGACCAGGACGACACCGAAGACGACACCGTAGACGGCGGCGTTGATCAGTGGCCCGAGCACGATCCAGCCGACGCCGAGCCGGTCGGCCTCGTTCTTCGCCCGGAACCGGGAGCGGGCGAGTTCCAGGGCGAAGTGACGGCGTTGCCACAGTTCGGTGAGGTAGGCGCGGAGCGGCGGGCGGCCGCCGAGATGGCTGAGGCCCCACTGGCGGGCCGTTTCCTGGGCCGTCGGGCTGTCCGGCGGTGCGGTTGTCACAGGTGCTCCACGTGGGGGGCGTCGGCCATCTTTCCGCGGGTGTCGAGGACGAGCGGGGCTGCGGCGGCGAGGGTATCGAGGTCGTAGCTGGTGTGTGCCTGCAGGAGGACGGCGATGTCCGCGGTGGCGAGGGCGGCGTCGAGGTCGGGGACGCGGGTGTACTCCTGGCCGCCACCCAGCCGCCACGTGGTCACGTGCGGGTCGTGGTAGCTGACCACGGCACCGTGCGAGAGGAGTTTCTCGGCCACCGGGACCGCCGGGGATTCCCGCTGGTCGGCGATATCCGGTTTGTAGGTGACGCCGAGCAGGAGCACCGAGGCCCCCTTGAGTGCCCGGCCCTGCTCGTTGAGCAGGTCCTGCACCCGGCGCGCCACGTAGGCGGGCATCCCGGCGTTGATCTCCTGGGCCAGCTCGACGAACCGGAACGGGTACCCCAGTTGTGCCTGCACCTTGTAGGACAGGTAGTTCGGGTCGATCGGGATGCAGTGCCCGCCGACGCCGGGTCCGGGGTAGAACGCTTGGAACCCGAACGGCTTGGACGAGGCGCAGCTGATCACGTCCCACAGGTCGATGTCGAGCTCGTGGCAGAACCGCAGCATCTCGTTCACCAGCGCGATGTTCACGTGCCGGTAGGTGTTCTCCAGCAGTTTCGCCATCTCGGCCTCACGGGTGCCGCGGGCCGGGACGACCGTGTCGACGATGCGCCCGTAGAACTTCTGGGCCCGCTCGCTACATGCCGGGGTCACCCCGCCGACGACCTTCGGGGTGTTCCGGAACCCGTACCGGGGGTTGCCCGGGTCGATCCGTTCCGGGGAGAAGGCGAGGAACACGTCTTTTCCGACGGTCAGCCCACCGGTCTCCAGCCGGGGGCGCAACAGTTCGTCGGTGGTTCCCGGGTAGGTCGTCGACTCCAGGACGACGAGGGTGTCCGGGCTCAGGCGGGCGGCCACGGTGTCGGTCGCCGACATCACCGCGGTGAGGTCGGGGCCGCCGTCCGCGGACAGCGGCGTGGGCACGCAGATCACCACGGTTTCCGCGGCCGCGATCACCTGCGGGTCGGTGGTCGCGGTGAACCCCGCGTCCAACATGACCCGGATATCGGCGTCGGACAGATCATCGACGTGGGAGCGGCCCGCTTGGAGCCCTTCCACGACCGGGACGCTGAGGTCGAGGCCGGCGACGGACAGGCCGCTGCGACACGCCTCCTGCGCCAAGGGCAACCCGACGTATCCCAGACCGATCACCACGAGGTCGACCGACAACGACTCCAACCCCTCTCACCCAGTGTCAGGCCACCGGCTCGACCGGTCATTCTGACATGGAGCGACACCGGCGCCCGAAAGCACCGCCTACTCGGCTGCCGACCGGGCGGGGGACGACAGCGCCGGGTCCTGGGCGGGAGATGCCCGGGACGGCCGGGAACCGGGCCCTGAAGGGGAACAGGGCCGGTGCCGACCGTGCCGCTGGGTAGGCTCCCGCAGGTGAACCTCGCGCCCCGGGTCCGGGAGGTGCTGCGTCGGAGCCCGGTCGCCGCCCCGCTCCGGCACGTCCTGGAACGACGGACCTCTTTGATCGTTCTGCTCCAGGCCGGGGCTTTCGACCCGGCCTGGTACCAGCTGCAGCGTACCGGCACGGACCGGGTCCGCGGCGGCACGGTGGGGGTGCGCGTGCTCGCGGTGCACTACGTGCTCCGGGGGCGGCGGGCCGGGTTGAGCCCGCACCCGTTCTTCGAAGCCGAGTGGGCTTTCCCGGCGGACTGGCGGCGCAGCGGCCCGGACCCGGCTGCCCGGCTGTTGCGGGGCCGTCCCCGGTATCCGATCTCCGCCCACCCCCTGTGCGACGCCCAGGCCTGGCTGGACGCCCACCCGGAGGCGGCCGGGCACCGTTGGGGATGGTTCGGGCATTTCCTCGCGACGGTGGCCGGTGCCCCGGGGACCGTCCTCCCGCTGCCCTCCTGGGCCGCCCGGAGCACCGTGCCCGGGCTCACCGCGGCCGGGGCCCGGGCCC
>JARRQM010000161.1:0-4854 GCA_037381765.1 Kineosporiaceae bacterium | reverse complement strand
CGACTCAGACACGCCCCGCAGTCAAACCCGCTCAACACCCCGACGCCAGCACCGACACGCCACAGATCAGGAGGGGACCTGACTGGTTACTCCGGAGGGCCGTTCCTCGTCGCCGGACCGGACGGGATATGGGTACGGGGCCGGTCGTGGTCCAGCGAGATGGTGAGGTTGCCGTGGGAGGAGATCTTCGAGATCGACGTGAGAGGGCCCTGGCCGTACGGTGACGTCCGGGTGGTTTCGCGTCGCCACCACTTCGTGCACCGGTTCCGGTCGGTCGGTGCCGACCGGTCCCCGGACGAGATCGGGCGCGCACTCATCTTGCTGGCCGAGGGGCGGGTGCCGGTCCGGGTCTGGTGATCGCAGGCTTCCCCCCGCTGCGGGCGAGGCCCGCCCACCGGGTCGGACGGCGCCGTACGGCTGACCCGTTCCCGTGCGGGCCGGCAGGCCCACCGGGGCTGATCGTCGGCCGCGGGTGGCCGGGGCGGGGCCTGCGCCGACCGGGTGCCCGCCATCGGGGGGTCACCCGGACCGCCGCTCAAGCCCGACCCCCACATGGGTCGACACCGGGGATGCCGCCGTGCGAGGGCGCGGCGGACCGGCGTCGAGGGGAGCCGAGCATGCGCAGTCGCGCCCGAGTGGTGGTGGCCCAGCCGCTCACCGGGGTGGAGTCGCACCTGTGGGACGTCGGGTCGTGGCCCGCCTACCTCGGGCGGCTCGATTCGGCGGTGCGTACCAAGCACGAGCGGTACACCGTCCAGGTACGGCAGGGCTGGCGCCGCCGGGAGGCCCTCGTCCGGGTCCGCTGGCGGGCCGGGGAGCACCGGGTGACCTGGCACACCGTCGAGGGCCCCACCTGGTCCGGGGAGTTCGCCCTGACCGCGTTGAATGGCCGGCGCACCGTGGTCACCCTCACCATGTCCCCGGTCGGGGACGGGCTCGGGTGCCTGTTCGACCGCTGGTTCGCGGGGCGGGATAGCGGACCGCAATCCGACCTCCGACGGCTGGCCCACCGCCTGGCGTTGCTGCCTCAGCCGGTGCGTCCCTCACGGCTCGTCGGCGGGACGGCCCCGTTACATGACCTCGCCGGCCTCCGCAGGCTCACCGGGGGCGGGCCCGGTTCCGGCCGGGGGACCCGACCCGGCACGGGTGTCGGATCGGCGGGCCAGCAGTGACACCGTGTCAGGTCGGTTGCGGGCGGGGACGGACGTACCCTGACCGGCATGACGAGTCCCGTGCCCGAGCCCGACTCCGCCGATCGTCGGTCTCCTGAGTCGGTGTCTGCGGCCCCCGTTCCCGCCCCCGTGCCCGCGCGTCCGGTCCTGCCGTCGACCGCGCCGACACCTCCGGCGGACCCGGCCGGTGCCGCCCGCACCTACGAGCTCGACCGGGCACACGTGTTCCACTCCTGGTCCGCGCAGGCAGCCCTGACACCCCTGGTGATCACCGGCGGTCAGGGGGCGTGGGCCTGGGATGGGGACGGGACCCGCTACCTCGACCTGTCCAGCCAACTCGTCTACACCAACCTGGGTCTCGGGCATCCCACGGTGGTCGCCGCGATCCAGGAGCAGGCGGGGCTGCTCGCGACGATCGCCCCGCAGCACGCCAATGCCGCCCGGTCCGAGGCCGCCCGGTTGATCGTCGAGCGCGCCCCCGGCCGCGACTTCAGCCACGTGTTCTTCACCAACGGTGGCGCCGACGCGGTGGAGAACGCCGTACGGATGGCCCGGTTGCACACCGGTCGGCGCAAGGTTCTCGCCCGCTACCGCAGCTACCACGGCAACACGACGACCGCGGTCAACCTGACCGGTGACCCGCGGCGCTGGCCGAACGACTACGGCGCCGAGGGCGTCGTCCACGTGCACGGTCCGTTCCTGTACCGGTCGGCGTTCCACGCGCGCACCGAGGAGGAGGAAACCGCCCGGGCCCTCGACCATCTGGAACGGACCATCCAGCTCGAAGGGCCCGGCACGATCGCCGCGATCGTGCTCGAATCGATCCCCGGCACCGCCGGGATCATGGTGCCTCCGCCCGGGTACCTGCGCGGGGTCCGGGAGCTGTGCGACCGGTACGGCATCCTGTGGATCGCCGACGAGGTGATGTCCGGGTTCGGCCGGGCCGGCCGCTGGTTCGCCTGCGAACTCGCCAATGAGGACGGTTCCGCCGCACCGGTCGAACCCGACCTGGTGACTTTCGCCAAGGGAGTGAACTCCGGGTACGTGCCACTCGGCGGGGTGATCGTCTCCCGGAAGGTGTACGACACCTTCGCGGAGAGGGCGTTCCCCGGCGGGCTCACCTACTCCGGGCATCCGCTCGCCGCCGCCGCGGCCGTGGCGACGATCACCGCGATGGAGGAAGAGGGCATCGTGGCGAACGCCGACCGGCTCGGCCGCGAAGTGTTCGGCCCCGAACTGACCGCCCTGGCCGATCGTCGGCCGATCGTCGGTGAGGTCCGTGGCACCGGTGCGTTCTGGGCGCTGGAACTCGTGCGGGACAGGGAAACCCGGGACCCGCTCGTGCCGTACAACGCGTCGGGGACGGCGAACGCCCCGATGGCGGCCCTCGCCACCGCGTGCCGACGGCGCGGCCTGCTCCCGTTCGTCAACGGCAGCCGCACCCACATCGTGCCGCCGTTGAACATCACCGATGACGAAGCCCGCTACGGGATCGCCCTCCTGGAGGAGGCCCTCGCCGAGGTCGAAGCCGGCCTGTAGCGGTCCCCGGCCCCAAGTTCGGCGGGGCCCCCGCGGGTCGGTCCACCGGGTAGACGGCGGACCGGTCCGCCGGGCAAACCCCGGACCGGCCCGCCGGGTAGACCCCGCTCACCCGTTCGGCCCTGTCCCGTTCTCGGGACCGGGCCGGTTCCGTCCTCGGGACCAGGCGGGAAAGCGGACGGGAGAGGCGTCAGGGAAAGGCGTCCGGGCGGGGGCGGACGGGTTTCCGGGACCCGCCTTCGCCATCGCGGGAAGTCGCTGCTAGGGTCCTCACTTGGACCGCCGGGACCATCCCGGGTGGTCTCCGTGGACGGCCACCGCCGCCACGCGGTCGCGAGAGTGTTGCGCATCCCGGTGTCTTCTGGCCGGTCCGCCCGTCGGCTCCCCGTGAGTCGGCGACCACTGTGACGACGCGGCCCCGCCCCGAACGGGCACCGACCGGAGTCGTCCGGCTCGGTCGCCCGCCACGAGATACCAATGGAGCACACTCCGATGACCCAGCCCGCTACGGGCCGCGGCCGCGCGTCCACGCGCCGTTCCGGCCGCCCCAGCACGTCTGGCCGCACCGACCGGCGTCCCTTCGGCGACCGGCAGCCGCGTCCAGACCGGTCGGCCTTCGCCGGCCGTCCCGCCCGCACGGACCGTCCCGCCCGCCCGTCGGGGCGGCGCCGGACGTCCGTCGTCCGGGCCGGTGACCGGGACGCCGCCGCCCTCGATGCGGCCCTCGACGCGTCCGCGCAGCGCAGCTACCCGCCCGCACCGTCCTTCGCCGACCTCGGCCTGCCTGCCCCCATCGTGCGGGCCTTGGGCGAGCGGGGCATCAAGGAGCCGTTCGCCATTCAGGCCCGTGCCCTCCCGGATGCCCTCACCGGCCGGGACGTCCTCGGCCGGGCCCGCACCGGCTCCGGTAAGACCCTCGCCTTCGGCCTGCCCGTACTCACCCGGCTCGCGGCCGCCCCGACCGCCCGGACGCCGAAGGCGCCCCGGGCCCTCGTCCTCGTGCCCACCCGGGAACTGGCCCAGCAGGTGAGCGACGCGCTTACCCCGCTCGCGTCGGCCCTGTCACTCAAGGTGACCAGCGTCGTCGGTGGCGCCCCGTACGGGCGGCAGATCGCCGCCCTGGACCGTGGCGTCGACATCCTCGTCGCCACCCCCGGCCGGCTCATCGACCTCATCGACCGGGGATCGTGCACCCTGTCCGCCGTGACGATCACCGTGCTGGATGAGGCCGACTTCATGGCGGACCTCGGGTTCCTCCCGGCGGTCACCCGGCTGCTCGACCTCACCCCGACCGGCGGGCAGCGCCTGCTGTTCTCCGCGACCCTGGACCGGGGCGTGGCCGGGCTCGTCGCCGGCTACCTCACCGACCCCGCCGTGCACGCGGTCGCCGCCGACCCGACGGCGGTCACCGCGATGACCCACCGGGTGTTCACCCTGCGGCACGAGGACAAGCCCGCGGTCGCCGCCGAGGTCGCCTCCCGGCCCGCGCGCACCCTGTTCTTCGTCCGCACCAAGCACGGTGCGGACCGGCTCGCCAAGCAGCTCGAACGGTCCGGGGTGGAGGCCGTCGCGATCCACGGCAACCTCGGTCAGGGTGCCCGGCAGCGGGCGCTGGCCGCGTTCACCGCGGGGACCACCCGGGTGCTGGTCGCCACCGACGTCGCCGCCCGCGGGATCCACGTCGATGACGTCGACCTCGTGGTGCACTACGACCCGCCGAACGACCACAAGGACTACCTGCACCGGTCCGGACGTACCGCTCGGGCCGGCGCCGAGGGCACGGTGATCACCCTGGCCCTGTCCGATCAGGTGCGGGCACTGAACCGGTTGCACCGGGACGCCCGGGTCGAGGCGACGACGGAGGCCGTGCACCCCGGCCACCCGGTCGTCATCGAGGTCGGTGCCTCCGGGGAACCCGTCGTCATCCGCGAGGTCACCCCGGCCCGGGAACGGACCGGCGGACCCCGGCGCGGCGGCGGATACCGGTCGCGGCGTCCCCGCGGCGGGCGCGGCCGGACCGGAGCTCCGGGCGCCGGCGCCGATCGCCGCGCCGGCTGAACCCCGGCGCCGATCGCCGCGCCAGCTCGACCCCGGCGCCGTCCTGTCCGGGTTGCGGCCGTCCCCGTTCCGTTCGGGTGGCGGC
>JARRQM010000160.1:4893-7152 GCA_037381765.1 Kineosporiaceae bacterium | reverse complement strand
AGGGCAGATTTGAAGCAATATATCAGAAATGTGACCCGTGCGATGTTTGAAGATGAAATTTGTTACATGATACATGAGGTTGTCAATTTGCTTACCCGCGGGGTCGCGGCCCCGGCCCATGTCCGGGCCTGCTCCGGCCCCGCCGGGGTGCCGGAGCTGCCGGGTCGCCGGAGCTGCCGGGGTGCCGGTCTTTCCGGACCGGCGACCCGGTCGTGCCGTCCGGGTGTGCCGCTACGCTACGTTTCGAACCGAGGGAGACCTGGCCCGCGGGGAACGGCTGGTGGTGACATGACGTGGGGGGCGGCGCTCGGCCCGGGGGATCCGGCGCGGATCGGTGACTACGCGGTGCAGTCGCGTATTGCTGTCGGCGGGCAGGGGGTGGTGTACCTCGCGCTCGGACCCGACGGCCAGCGGGTGGCGGTGAAGGTGCTGCATCCGGAGCATCTGACCGATCCCGCCTCGCGGTACCGGCAGGCGCTGGAAGTCGCCGCGGCCCGGCAGGTGGCCTCGTTCTGTACGGCCGTGGTGATCGAGGCCCGGCTCGACGGCGACATGCCGTTCATCGCGAGTGAGTTCGTCGAGGGGCCAACTCTCGGGGAGCACCTGCGCGCGGACGGGCCGCTCACCGGGTCGGCCCTGATCCGTCTCGCCGTCGGGACGGCCACCGCTCTCGCCGCCATCCACCGGGCGCGCATCGTGCACCGCGACTTCAAACCCGCCAACATCATTCTCGGCCCGGACGGTCCCCGGGTGATCGACTTCGGGATCGCTCGGGAACTCACCGTCGATGCCCTGCCCATCGGGCTCGTCGTCGGCACCCCGGCCTTCATGGCCCCCGAACAGGCCGGTGAGGGGCCCGTCGGCCCGCCGGCCGACATGTTCGCCTGGGCTGCCACGATGATCTTCGCCGCCACCGGGCGGCGTCCTTTCACCGCGGACTCCCTGTCCGACCTCGTCCACCGGGTGCTGTACGAGCAGCCCGATCTCACCGGGGTTCCCGCGGGCCTGATCCCCGTGCTCACCCGTTGCCTGAACAAGGACCCTGCCCGCCGCCCCACGGCCGAGCAGGTGCTGATGTTGCTGCTCGACCATCCGGAGCCGGGGAAACCTCCCCCCTTGTCGACCGGTCCCGGAGCCCGGCCGGTGCATTCCTCCCCGCATCCCGTTGTGGACGTCGTGGGGGTGGGAGCGGATACCGATGATCTCGGCCGGACCCGCCCCTCGTCCCCGTTCCCTGTCCCGGTCGGTCCGGTGGAGCCGTTCGGTGTACTCCCCGCCCGGGAGGGCCGGGTTTCGGGAGACGGGTGTCGGGACGCTTCCCGGCCCCGGAAGGTTCACCTGCCGGGGGGTCGGCGTCCGTTCATCCTGACGGCCCTCACCGTGATGCTGTCCTTCATCCTCTTCCCGGTGCTGCCGGTGTCCTGGGGGGTGCGGGCCGGGCCCGCCGGGAGCCCTCCGGGTCCCCTGCGCACCTACCGCACCCAGACCGGGGGGAGCGGGACGACCACGCCAGCGGACGACGGGACCCCGGAACCCGTCGTCCCCGTTCCCGACGGAACCGTCGATTCCTTCGGTACCGGAGCGGCGACGGCGCCCCCGAGCGCGCCCGAGGTCACGACCGGTTCCGGAACGGGGACACGCCGGTCGGGAATGCCGGTCGGGGACGGGTCCTACTTCGGGTTCATCCTGGCGATCCAGGTTCTGGGCGAGCACACCTGGGCCATCGTCTTCGACCCGGTGACCCGTGACGCCCAGGACGTCCAGGAACGGAACGTCGACCCGCAGACCTACGAACTCGTCGTCGACGAGCAGACGTTCACCGAGTGGGGTGACGGCGCCGGTGCGGAGTCCGGGACCTGGAACGCCGGGTTCGTCGACGGTATTCGGGCGATCAACGCCAGGGACCCCCGGCACACCAGCTGCCTCGGCTATCAGATCACTCTCGACGGGCCGCAGCGGGTGGGTTTCGTCAAGCGGTACTCCCCGGCCACTCCTTGGTTCCCCGGGTATGAGGTGTTCCGCGAACCGGAGCCGACCTGAGCGTGTTGTGGCTCTCCGCCGGCAGCGAGCAGGTGCCCGGGTGAGTGTCTGGCAAGGCCGCAGGAGGCCCCGATGGCGGAGCTAGCGGGGCCGACGAGAACGCAGCCAGGCGACGTCGACGTCCGGGTGTCGCGCAGCGTCGGAGTGGAGATCCAAGACACGCGCTGCGCGCCTGCCGGTGGCTCCCCGATCCTGCGGTTGTGCAACCGCAGGATCGGG
>JARRQM010000160.1:0-4861 GCA_037381765.1 Kineosporiaceae bacterium | reverse complement strand
GACGGGCGGCACCGGCGCGTTACGGGCGAGGCCCGCGAGGTCTGACGGGGTTCAGGCGGACGCGCCCGGGGCGGGTGCGGCGAGCGCGGCGGCGTACCGGGCGGCCACGTCCGACCAGTTCACCAGGCCCCACAGCTTCTGCACGTAGTCCGGGCGGACGTTGCGGTATTGCAGGTAGTACGCGTGCTCCCAGGCGTCGAAGACGAGCAGCGGGGTACTCGACATGCCGATGTTGCCGTGGTGGTCGTAGACCTGCTCGACGATGAGCTTGCGGCCCAGCGGTTCCCAGGCGAGTACCCCCCAGCCGGACCCCTGCACCGTGCTCGTCGCCGTGCTCAGCTGGGTGGAGAAGGCCTCGAAGGAGCCGAAGTGTTCGGTGATCGCCTCGCCGAGGGCGCCATCGGGGCGGTCGCCGCCGTCCGGGGACAGGTTCTGCCAGAAGATCGTGTGCAGCACGTGCCCGGAAAGGTTGAACGCCAGGGTCTTCTCCAACCCGACGAGTCCGCCCCAGCGGCCTTCGGCGCGGGCTTCGGTGAGCTGGTCGAGGGTGCTGTTGGCGCCGTTCACGTAGCCGGCGTGGTGCTTGCCATGGTGCAGTTCGAGGATCTCCCCGCTGATCGCTGGTTCCAGTGCGGCGTAGTCGTAGGGAAGATCGGGCAGGGAGTAGACGGGCACGGAACCCCTCCTCAGGACAGGATGGTGGACGTGGATGCGGGACCGTGTGCTTGGGCTGCCCCGCCTCGACCACCCTAACCAACCGCGATCGATCCGCATCACGTGTCCGATCGCGTCCGGGCGTCGGGCCGGCGGCACTCCGCCGCCCCGGTAGTCAGTCCGACTGCTATGCAGTTAGGCTACTTACCATGCGACGTTCCGGTCAGTGGTTGCACGGTTTTCTCGATCTGTGCCTGCTCGCCCTCCTCGACGAGGCGGAGGACTACGGGTTCGGGCTTGCCCAGCGGCTCACCGGGGCCGGGTTGGGGGAGGTCCCCGGAGGGACGCTCTACCCGGCCCTGCTCCGGTTGCAGCAGCAGGGCTGGGTCCAGGTCACCCACCGGCCCTCGGACTCCGGGCCCCCGCGCAAGTACTACCGGCTCACCGGGGACGGGCGGACGGCCCTGAGCCGGGACGCCGCCGGCTGGCGGCACTTCCGGGACAGCCTCGACACGGTCCTCGACGGCAACGGCAACGGCGACGGCGCTGCCGGCGACGGGTCCCGGTCCGGGGCGCGGCCCGGGGTGCGGCCCGGTAGTGAGCCCGGGGCCCGGCGGTGAGCGCCTGGTCGGCCGAGTTCGGCCGGACCCTCGCCGAACTCGGCCTGCCCGACGTACAGGCGCGCCGGCTCACCGAGGAGACCCTCGGCTACGCCGCCGAGGCGGGTGGCGACCCGGGTGCGGTGTTCGGCCCCGCCCACGCCTACGCCCGGCACCTCGTCCAGGAGTTGCGTGGGGTCCCCGGCCCGGAGGAGCGGCGGGCCGTCACCCCCGGGGCGGAAGTCCTCGGCCTGACCGGGGTGGGCAAGAGCTTCCATGGTCGGCCGGTGCTGCGCGACGTGCACCTGTCGGTCCGGGCGGGGCAGGTCGCCGCGATCGTCGGCGCGAACGGTGCGGGGAAGTCGACCCTGCTGCGGATCTGCGCCGGGCTGCTCCGGCCGGATACCGGCCGGGTGGCTCGCCGGGGCAGGGCCGGGTTCGTCCCGCAGGACGGCGGAACGAACGACCTGCTCACCGCCCAGGAGCATTTCGTCCTGTTCGGGGCCGCGGCGGGGATGTCCGCCCGGCGTGCCGTTTCGACCGGCTCCCACCTCGCCGCCCAGCTGTCCTGGCGTCCGGACCCGACGGTGCGGGTCGGGCAGTTGTCCGGGGGAACCCGGCAGAAGCTCAGCCTCGTCCTCGGCGAACTGCACGCGCCGGACCTGCTGCTGCTCGACGAGCCGTACCAGGGGTTCGACCAGGGCACCTACCTGGACTTCTGGAACCAGGTGTGGCGTTGGCGGGCCGCCGGGAAGGCCATCGTCCTGGTCACCCACCTGCTGCACGAACTCGACCAGGTCGACCACGTTGTCGACCTGGTCCCCATCGAGGAAGGACGCTGACGTGCCGACCGTCGCCGCCATGGCTCTGCGCGAGGTGCTGCGCCGCCGCGGGGTGCTCCTGCTGATGGTTCTCCTGCCGCTGGCCTTCTACCTGGTCCGGCGGGACCAGCCGTGGCAGGCCGCCCGGTTCCTCGCCCTCGGGGTCGGTTGGGCGGTGTCCACCCTCGCGCTGTTCGGGGCCACCGCTGCCCGCCCGGTGGAGCAGCGGCTCCGGCTCACCGGGATGCGGACCTCTGCCCTCGTCCTCGGCCGGCTGCTCGCCGTCATCGGGGTCGGGGCGGTGCTCGCCGCCGGGTACGTCGTCGTCGTCCTGGTCGACCAGGACTTCCAGCGGGAGTGGGCGATCGCGCTGCTCCTGCTGATCACCGTGGTGGTCGCGGCACCGGTCGGGGCGATGCTCGCCGCACTCGTCCCCCGGGAACTCGAAGGGGCGTTGGCCCTGCTCACCGTCGTGTCCACGCAGATGCTCGCCGACCCCGAGGGGCCGATCGCTCCCTGGCTGCCGTTCTGGTCCACCCGGCAACTCGGCACCTACGCGATCGACGGCACCGGTACCGGTGACCTGCTGACCGGGCTCGGACATGCGGCGGTCACGGTGCTGGTCAGCCTCGGGGTGGCCGCGGGGCTCACCGCGTTGCGGCTGCGGGTCGCCAGACCCCTCACCGGGGCACTCCCGGGGGCCGGACCGGCCCGGGTCTGAACCGGACACGCCGAAATACCGGGGAGGCACCCGGGCGGGTGAGACGCTGGTCACAGGTCGTCGGGATCGGTGGGGTGTGGCCGATCAGGGTGGTGGCGGGGACCTGGGGCGATTGACCCGCTCAATGCTGCAGATCAAGAGAAACGATTGACGGGGTCACTGGCAAATTGGCTTCTTCATATAAGGTCCCTATGCACGTCATCCCGACCGCGACCGTGAGGTGTCCACATCCATGTCCCTGATCAACACTGAGATCAAGCCCTTCCAGGCCACGGCGTTCAAGAACGGCGAGTTCCTCGACGTCAGCGACGCCACCCTGCGGGGCGGCTGGTCCGTGGTGTTCTTCTACCCGGCCGACTTCACCTTCGTCTGCCCGACCGAACTCGGTGACCTCGCCGACAACTACGCCGCCTTCCAGGCCCTCGGCGTGGAGATCTACGCGGTGTCCACCGACACCCACTTCACCCACAAGGCGTGGCACGACACCTCCGAGACCATCGCCAAGATCGAGTACGTCATGGTCGGTGACCCGACCGGCACGCTCACCCGCAACTTCGAGGTGATGATCGAAGAGAGCGGCCTCGCCGACCGCGGCACCTTCGTCATCGACCCGGACGGCCGGATCCAGCTCGTCGAGATCAACGCCGGCGGTATCGGCCGCAACGCCACCGAGCTGCTGCGCAAGGTCCGGGCCGCGCAGTACGTGCGCAACCACCCCGGTGAGGTCTGCCCGGCCAAGTGGGAAGAGGGCGACGAGACCCTCGCCCCCTCCCTGGACCTCGTCGGCAAGATCTGATCACGGTCTGACCTACCTCACCGGCCCCGGTCCGGCGGGGGGTGTCCACCCCTCCCGCCGGACCGGGGCGCCGTCCCGCCCCGTTCCCGCCGCGGGACCGCCGACCCCGGACCTCGTCGAGGAGGACCCCGATGCTCGATGCCGCCCTCACCGCCCAGCTGCGCAGCTACCTGGAGAAGGTCCGGCAACCCGTCGACCTCGTCGCCTCCGTCGACGACGGGCCCAAGTCCGGCCAGCTGCTGGAGCTGCTCGACGAGATCGCCGCACTGTCCGAGCGGATCACCGTCCGCCGGGACGGCGATGACCCGCGACGCCCGTCCTTCGCCATCCGCCGGGCCGGCACCGGGATCGAGGTCCGGTTCGCCGCGATCCCGCTCGGCCACGAGTTCACCTCACTCGTCCTCGCCCTGCTCCAGGTCGGCGGGCATCCGTCAACGGCCGCCGAGGAACTGCTCGACCGGGCCCGGCAGCTGCCCGGGGAACACCATTTCGAGACCTTCCTGTCCCTGTCCTGCCAGAACTGCCCGGACGTCGTGCAGGCGCTCAACCTGCTCGCCGTACTCAACCCCGGGATCACGCACACCTCCATCGACGGCGCCCTGTTCCCCGAGGAGGCCGAGCGACGCCGGGTACTCGCCGTGCCGACGGTGTTCCGCGACGGCGAACCGTTCGGTCAAGGACGGATGACCCTCGACGAGATCCTGACCCGGCTCGACGCCGGGGCCGAGGAGCGGGAGGACGCGCGGCTGACCGCCCTCGACCCGTTCGACGTCCTCGTCGTCGGCGGTGGCCCCGCCGGGGCGGCCGCCGCCGTGTACGCGGCCCGCAAGGGCATCCGTACCGGCCTCGTCGCTGAGCGCTTCGGCGGCCAGGTGCTCGACACGATGGCCATCGAGAACCTGGTCGGCACCCCGCACACCGAGGGGCCCCGGCTCGCCGCCGACCTGGAACGGCACGTCGGCAGCTACCAGGTGGAGAAAGTCCTCGGCCGCAACGCCGTTGCCGTGCACCCGGCCGGTGACGGGCAGCCGCACGCCCGGGTCGACCTCGACGGAGGGGTGTCCCTGTCCGCCCGGACCGTCGTCCTCGCCACCGGCGCCCGCTGGCGCACCATCGGGGTGCCCGGTGAACAGGAGTACCGCAATGCCGGTGTCACGTTCTGCCCGCACTGTGATGGCCCGCTGTTCGCTGGGAAGCGGGTCGCCGTCATCTCTCCATCTCACATTCGTCCCCTACTACTTGGCCCCCTACTCCTTGTGCCTCTCCATCT
>JARRQM010000159.1:0-9183 GCA_037381765.1 Kineosporiaceae bacterium | reverse complement strand
GTCACCCAGTCACCGTCACCCAGTCACCGTCACCCAGTCATCGATACACGGAATGGCTCATCAGGCGGCGAGGTCGGTCATGTCGACCTTCTCCCGCAGCGGCGGCATGAACCAGGCGATCACGGAGGCGGCCAGCATGAGCCCGGCCGACGTGGCGAACCCGGTGTGGAAGGCGGTCACCGAGGCCTGGGGTGCGGCGATCCCCTCGCCGAGCCGGTTGTGGAACGTGGTGACCACGACGGAGACCAGCACCGACAGCCCGACCGCCCCGCCGAGCTGCTGGCTGGAGGTGAGTAGCCCCGAGGCGAGCCCGTGGTGTGCGTCGGCCAGCCCGTGCACGGCGACTGCGGCGAGCGGGACGAGTCCGAGCCCGAGGCCGAAGGCGTTGAGCAGCAGTGCCGGCAGGATCTGCGAGGGGTAGGAACCCGTCACGGTGGTGCGCAGCAGGAACAGCTGCGCCCCGGCCGCCACGAGCAGCCCCGAGGCGGTGAGTATCCGGGCGCCGAGGACCGGCACGAGCCGGGCCGCCAGTCCGGAGACGAGGGCCAGGGCCGCCCCCTGCGGCGCCCACGCCAGACCGGTCTTCAGCGCGCTCCAGCCGAGCACGGTCTGCATGTAGAGGGTGAGGAAGAAGAACGTGGCGAACAGTGCGGAGGCGGTGAGCACGGCGACCGGGTAGGCGACGGCATGGCGCCGGGCGACGGTCTCCGCGGGGATGAGCGGGCGGGGGGTGCGCCGCTGCCACAGTACGAAGGCGGTCACCAGCGCGGCGACGGTGGCGAGCCCGCCGAGGGTCGTCGCGGAGGTCCACCCGTGCTCGTCGGTGCGGATGACGGTGAACACGAGCAGCAGCCCCGCGCCGGTGACCAGGGCCGCCCCGGGGACGTCGAGGCCGCCGCCGTGGTCGGGCGGGGTGTCGGGTACGACGATGAGGCAGGCGACCAGGACGAGGACGCCGACGGGGCCGTTCACCCAGAAGATCCACGGCCAGTCCAGGTACTCCACGATCACGCCGCCGAGGAGTACCCCGAGGGTGGCGCCGAGCCCGAGCAGCCCGGCCCAGCCGGCGAGGGCCACCCGTCGCGGGCCGGGATCCCGGAAGGTCGTGGTGAGGATCGACAGGGCGGCGGGGGAGAGCATGGCCCCGCCGAGCCCCTGGACGGCCCGCATGGCGACGAGCAGTGCGTGGCCGTCGGCGAACCCGGCCACGAGGGAGGCCGTGGTGAATACGGTCAGCCCGGCCAGGAACACCCGGCGCCGCCCGAGGATGTCGGCCATCCGTCCGGCGAGCAGCAGGAAGCCGCCGAACAGGAGTAGGTAGGCGTTGACGATCCAGGACAGCTGCCCCTCGTCGAGGTGCAGGTCGCGCTGCATCGACGGGAGCGCCACGTTCACCACGGTCTCGTCGATGATGACCATGAACTGGGCCCCGAGGATCACGGCGAGCACCGTGGCCCCCCGGCGCGAGGCCGGGGTGAGCGAGGGGGACGGCGGGAGGGGTCCGGTTGAGGTCACGGACGGCGCGGCTTCTTCCACGTCCGTCACAATAGCTTCTACACTTGTCGCAAAGCGAGAGACTGGACGTGTGACCCGCACCGATACCCGGCAGCGCCTGCTCGACGCCGCACTCCCCCTCGTCGCCCGCGGCGGGCTCAAAGCCCTCACCCACCGGGCCGTGGAGAGCGCCGCGGGGGTGGCCCGGGGCAGCGCCACCTACCACCTGGGCAGCCGCCACGAGATCGTCGAGGGGCTCATGGAGCGGCTGGCCGACCTCGACGTGGCCGCCATGGACGAGGCGCTGAACCGGCTCGCCGTGGACCATCTGGCCTCCGGCGAGGTGGACCTGCGCGCCATGGTGGGGGGCCTCGTGGGTGCGATCACCGCCGAGCGTGACCGGGTGCTGGCGCGTTACTGGCTCATGCTGGAAGCTGCCCGCGACGAGAGCCTGCAGCACATCGCCCGCCGCTGGCGGGAAGCCTTCGCGGCCCTACCCGAACCGGTGCTCACCCGGCTCGGGGTACGGGCCCCGGCCACGGTCTCCCGCGACCTCGTAGCCCTGCTCGACGGGGTGATCTTCGAACACGTGTGCACCGGGCAGACCGACGACCTGCGGGAACGGGCCGTGGAAGCCGTCGTCGCCTTCGTCACCGACCGCACCCCCGCCACCCGGCCGGCACCCCCCGGGACGTAGGGAGCGGGCGCCGTCCCCGGCGGGCAGGTGGCCGACCTGCGGGCCGGCCGGACGCACCCGGTGCGGTGTGGGGCGGTGCCGCGTCCTGCGGGCCGATCGCATCGTGGCTGGATCTGGGAGATGCCTGGTGACGAGCACCCCCGTCGGCGATGCCGGCAACACCTACCAGCAGGTCCGTGACACCTACCAGGCTGTTACTTCGCCGATGAGTGAGCTGGTCGAGACTGGGCTCGACGCGCTCCTCTGCCTTTTCGTGTGGCCGCTGCTGGAGCTTCTCGAACAGATCACCGGTGACCCCGATCAACTCGACGGACATTCCGGGGTGTGGCAGAACGTGGCAGAACGCGGCTTCGCCGCCGCGCGATGTCGCCTCCGCCCAGGAACCCGACCTCGACCGCGGATCCGCTCGCCGATACCGCCATGGACCTGCGCAATGTCGAGCAGGCCATTCGCAGCATTATCCGGGAACTGGTCGAGTGGCTGATCATCACCTGGCTGACAGCCCAGGTCCTGGCGGTCGTCACCGCGGGGGCGTCGGAGGCGATAGCCGCCGCCAATTCGGCCGCGGAGACCCCGGTCGCCATGGCCCGGGCCCTGAGCGTCGTGGAGAAACTCAAGAAGGTTCTTATCGCCGACGAGAAGACGATCGAGGCGCTCAAGGCCAGGGGCACTCTGGGCAAGGCCGCAGCCAGGGGCACTCTGGGCAAGGCTGCAGAGTGGGTGCTGCGCAAGGGAATGCATATCCCGACGTCCCGGCAGGGGCTCTCGAAGACCCCGATCAAGGCGGTGACCGGGTTGGATGGCCACTACATCAGTGAACCGCTCAGTGACCTGGCCGACGGGATCGCCGATGCGGTGGCCGATGAGGCCGACGACCGGTTGCGCGGGGACGACAGCGATTCCCGCTGGCTCCGGCGGGCAGCCAGCGGGATCGCTGACCCGATCGTGGATGCCGTCACGCAACGTCGCGGATACGGAAGACGGACGAGTTTGCGCGGAAGGTGGGAACAGCTGCAGGAGGAGCGGCGGGCCACCCTCATCCCCGACCCGGTTCCGCCGTTGACACCGGCGTGGGCCATGCCCCGACATCTCATCGCGGCGGCCGTCGGCGAACTGCACGGGGGCGCAGGACCGGGCGAGGGCCGGCGTCGACGACTACTTTGATGGAGCGGAACAGTTCCGGGGTCAACTGGACTTCGTCGATCACCATCAGTCCGTCGTGTTCCACGAAACCGGCCGGATCGTCCCGCGCGGCCCGCAGCGTGGCCGGATCATCGAGCAGGCGAACGGCAGTGTTCGGGGGGTCCTCGCGGTGAGCCTGGCCAGGGTGGACTTGCCGGTTTGCCGGGCGCCGTCCAGGGCGACTACACGGATGTCGCCGAGGGCCTCGGTGACGAGGTGTTCAGCCCGCCGGGGGACCAGCTCCCGCCGTTGACCCAGGGCACCAGCAGGCGGATCGACGCCAGTGATGTGGACGGTTGGCCGCATAGGTCATGGACGCCTGGTCGATAGGTTCATGGACATTTGGTCGCTGATGTGGTGGCCATGGAACCGGTCCTGCGGCTGGGGACGCTGGGAGGTCAGGACCCAGCGTCTTGCCCGGTCTCGATCTGTCGAGATGGCTGACGGCCCCGTCGACCTTCCGGCGGTCGTACGGCCGAAGCAGTGCCTCGCAATGCCGTGGAATGCCGACCGACGACGTTCCCTGTGCAGGCTCCCGGCCTGTCCCGCAGGGTGCTGTCCGGTCCGGCGCCACGCTGTCACCACCGGGCGGTGTGACGCCAGGTCGGCTCGGTGGGCGGCGCCGAGGGTCTCCGCAGGTGAGGGCCGCGAGGCGGGCAGGCCAGGAGACCGAGCGGGAGGCTTCGGTCCTGGGGAGGCCGACCTGTGGTGCCCCTCCGACGTCATAGCGCCTGATCCAAGAAGCTTCAGGCTCCTTCTTGCGGTTTACTTGCACAGTCGGCGCTGTGACTTGCCGATGGGAGGTACGTGGTGTTGCGGAGTTTCCGGTTGGAGAACCACCGGTCGTTTCAGGGTGAAGCGGAGCTCTTGCTTCTCCCGTCCTACGCGACCCAACGGTCTGCTGTGCCGGTCGCGGCGGTCTACGGGGCGAACGCGGCCGGGAAATCGAATCTCCTGGACGGACTGAGGTTCATGTCCCGGGCCGTACGGGACTCCTACCGTCGGTGGGAGCCCGAGGGCGGGGTACCTCGCAGGCCGTACCGGCTCGATCCGGCATCTCTGGCGCGTCCGTCGACGTTCGTGGTGGACCTCGTGCTTGATGGAACACGCTACGTCTATGGCTTCACGGTCGATGATGATCACGTTCTGCAGGAGTGGCTCTACGGGTACCCGCATGTCAAGAGGCGGGTGATCTTCGAGCGGGAAGGCTCCGCGACGGAGTTCGGCAGCACCGTCGTGGAGTCCCGGGCCAGCTGACCCCGGTATACGAGTGGTTCACCACTGGCCTTCGGTGGGGGGCCTCACCGTTCGGCAGCCTCCGGACGCGAGCCATTTCTCTAATTCCGTCCCTTCTGAACAGCGGCGGCGATGGAGAGGCGCTCGTTGACCTCGTCCGGGCTGCCGATGTGGGAATTACCGATCTCGTCGTGGACACGGATGAGAAGGCTCTGGCCCGGATGCGGATGGACACAGAACAGCGCCTTGCATCTGCAGAGGCCATGCTCGCGGCCGTGCCGCCGGACGCCGACGACGCCCTGACCGAGAGCCTGCGGCGGAGGGTTCAGCAGACGGGGATCGAGCTGGAATCCCTCACTGCGGGCCGGGCGCCGCAGAGGGTGCGCTTCGTCCATGGGGGAGGCGCCGACCCCTTCGACTTCGCCGACGAGTCGGCGGGGACCCAGTCGTGGATCGCGCTCCTCCCCCCGGTGCTGCGGAGTCTTCGCCAGGCGTCCACGCTCGTCATCGACGAGATCGACACCAGCCTGCACCCCCACCTCACCGCGCATCTGGTCCGCCTGTTCCAGTCCCCGCAGTCCAACCCCGGTGGGGCCCAGCTGATCAGTCCAACCCCGGTGGAGCCCAGTTGGTCTTCACCACTCACGATGCGAGCCTGCTCGGAACGACCTTCGGTGAGGAGATCCTGGCACGCGATCAGGTGTGGTTCGTCGAGAAGAACGCTGATGGGAGCAGTCACCTGTACCCGTTGACCGACTTCCATCCGCGTAAGGGTGAGAACCGGGAACGCCGGTACCTCGGCGGTAGCTACGGTGCCGTGCCGATCGTGAACGGTGTGGATCAATGACCCGTCGAGAGAACCAGGTTCGGCGGCGACCTCCGTCACGGCAACCACGCACACGAGTCCTCGTGGTGTGCGGCGGCGTTCGGACGGAACGGGATTACATGAACGGCCTGAAGAGACGCGAAAGGAATCCCGCAGTTCAGATCAAGGTAGTCGGGAAGGGCCTGGATCCGGAGTCACTGGTGCGTCACGCCGTCGAGATGCGTATCCACGCACCAGATGACTTCGATGAGATCTGGTGCGTCACCGACGTCGACCAGTTCGACCTCCAGCCCGCGGTGCGTTTGGCTGAGGCTGAAGGGATCTCCCTGGCCGTCTCGAACCCCTGCTTCGAACTCTGGCTGCTCTACCACCACGAGGACCGGCGGCGGCCGGTCAGGGACGCCGATGAGGCGATCGAGGCCCTGCGTCGGTACGTGCCCCACTACGCCAAGAACGCCCTGCGATTGGAGGACTACGCCGATACCAGGGCGGCGATCGATCGGGGGCGTAGCTCCCACGACGGCGTCCGATCGCCGGGGCCGAACCCGTCCAGCGGCGTGTGGCGCCTCGCCGAACTCGTCATCGCAGGTTGACGGAGTCGAGAAGGCGCAGTGGCGGTTCCTTGTGGTAAGAACCCTTTGGTTCGCCCGGTCAGTTCCTTGCCCACGTATCGGCTGGGGCTACCTGGAGCGACGACCTTCCCACGCTCGCGCAGCCGTAGCGCCACCGTGCAAGGCCGCAGGCCGCCGGGCAGTGCCACCAATCGGCCCTGAGTACTGGCGGGCGTTGCCAGCTGCTATTTGCCGACCGGCACCAAACTGACACCACGGGGACTCACCAAGGAGCCCGCGCCGGAGACAAACCGGCAGGTCAAGCCAGTGGCCAGGGGCGGGGTCGAACCGCCGACCTTCCGATTTTCAGGGACCCGATCCCGTGCCGCGGGGTGTTGTCGGGGGCTCTTTGTGCAGGTACGGGTGGGTTTGGTGGTGGGTTGTGGGTGGAGGTCCGGCACTATGGCGTCACTACGGTGCGGGACGGCACGATGCCGGTGCGGGGCATCGTGGGCGACCGATATGGGTCGTAAGGTGCCCCTTCATGCCGTTTCCCTGGATAATCTCCGTTGTTAGCATTGCGTGGAAGGTCACGGTCTCGGCCCGGAGGACCGCCTCTCACAGAGAGCTGCGGCGTGCGGAATGCAAGAGGCAACGCTCGGGTGGGAATGTTCATTTGTTTCCGATGACATGAAAGCGGGGGATGGCGGTGCAAATGCGGTACGCGGAGGTGCGGGCGGCAGCGGCTCGGGGTGATGAGGCCGCCGCAGCCGTTCCGGGACGGACCAACCCGGCTTGGTCGGCCGTGGACCAAGCCTCGTGTGGTTCCCGGGGGCTGGCCGCTGCGGCTGCGCTCGATCGGTGCCGGGGCAGCTGGTCGGCTCGTCTTGGGCAACTCGGTACGGATGTGCAGCAGCACGCCGATCGCCTGCGTGCCAGCGCGAACGAGTACGAGGCCGCCGACGCGGCGAGCGCGCGGGGGATCGGCCGGGTCGGGGCTGACCTGTAGTGGTCACGTACGCGGAGCTCCGCTCGCTCGACCCTCAGGCTTGGTTGGACGCCGGGCAGCAGTGGCTGGACCTCGCTGTTGCTGCGCTCCGGGTCGCCGAGGACGTGCACGAGCAGGTAGCTGCCCCGCTGGGGAGCGCGTGGCCGGACACGGTCGGCCGGTACGCCGCCGCTCAGATCGACGTCACCTCGGACGGCGTGCTGATCGCCTCTTTGGAGTGCCGGGCCGCGGGGTACGTGTGCCGTGGACTTGGACACGTGCTGACCGTGTGCCGGCACCTGGCCGATAGCGCGGCCCGGTCCGCCGCCGCGTCCGGGCTTGCCATCAGCGATGATGGCGTAGTGGGGGAGGACCCCAGGCAGCGTGTTCCGGGCCGGGCGGATGAGGTGCAGACTCGGATCGCTGATCTGCAGACTTTGGTGGATCAAGCCGTGAGCAGTGCGACTCGGGCGGACGGGACCGCCCGCGAGCAGTTGGACCGGCTGGCAGACCAGACCACCGTGACGGACGTCGTGGCTGCGGAGAACGACGACCTCGGTGCCGCGTCTCGGGCCGAGGTGGACATGCTCGACGGTTTGGTGCCACATGGGGCAGCGGCCGACAACACGCGTTGGTGGGCTGCGCTGTCCGAAGAGGATCGCAGGCTGCTCATGCTGTCATCCGCGGGAACGTTGGACACGGTCGCCGGTCTTCCCGATGACGTGAGGGCCGCTCTGCGGGGCTCGGACAAGTTCGACCGGTCGGCCACCGCACGCTGGGCCGCCGATCACTGGAACGACACCAGCGACGATCCGTTCGACGATAACTGCACGAACTTCGCCTCCAACTCTCTCGCGGGCGGTGGCCTGGCGGAGAACAGCGACTTCTGGCTGGGCACGCTGAGCGACGACAGCTGGAGCAAGGGCGGCCAGACCGGGAACAGCTGGATCGACTCCAAGGACTACTCGCACTCGGCCAGCTGGGCGCAGGCCGCCACGTTCTACGACTACATGCTCGACCACGGCGCCACCGACGTCGGTACGGCGGCGGCCCGCCCGGGCGACATCGTGATGTGGGAAGGGACGGACGGCGTGCACCACGCTGCTGTCGTCACCTCGGTCGTCGACGGGGACATTCGCTACACCCAGCACACCGGCGAGCAGCTCAACGCTTCACTGCAGGGCCGGGAGCCGCTCACCGAGGACGGCGCGGCCACCACCGACGGGTGGGGTGCACAGAAGATCCACGTCCTGCGCATCAATCCAGACTGGTAGGGAGCTTCCGTGACCGTCGAAGACCCCTCGCAGCTATCCCCGGCGTCCGGTAGACGGCCGGTGTGGCGGCGCCACGTCGTCTGGGGAAGCCTGGCCGCGGTCGCCACCGTACTGGGGCTCGCCATGATCACTATCGCGGGAGGGTGGGTGCGGGCTGTGGCGCACCGGGAGTCCCAGGTCTGCGCCCCGATCAGTGCCGTGCCGCTGCACGTACCGGGCGGGCTCTTCCCGTTGTACTGGGGCGGTGTTGCCGCCGTGGGGGTCGCCTCGGTGACCGCGATGCTCGCCGGGTTCGCCCAGCCCCGGGGTGGTCCGGCGCGTCGGCGAGATCGGGCCGGTCGCTGGGTCTACGGGACAGGAACGGCCGTGCTGGCATTGGCCGCAGTCGGGGTCGCCGTCTGGGTCGAAAGCCTCCCTGCGGCTGTCCTGTTGGCGGTGGGGGCGGCGGGCGCCCTCGTGGCGACGATCCGCGCACGTCCGGGCGCGCCTGGTGCGCATCCGGCTCGGCGGGGTCGGGGCCCATGGTGGCTGGCCGCCGCTGTGCTGGCGTTGGTGTGTCTGGTGCTCGCCGGGCAGGTGCCGCAGATGCACTACAGCATCCGGATCAGCCGAGAACTGTGCAATGGAGGCTTCGGTTGATTGGTCCGGAACGGCAACGTGGGGTTACGGCGATGATCGGCGGCGGACCCGGATCGTGGCGTCTCCGGGGGAACCGGGGTTCTGAGACCCCACAGGGTGTTCGGCGCATCGATGCGGCGCCACGGCCGGGCGGACCCGTGCCGCTGACGGTCGGCCACGGATACACGCGGGTGATGAGGGGGCGCCAAACTGATGCCACATAAATGATCTTGATGGTCAGAAAACACCAGCCGGGACCATAAACCCGCAGGTCAAGCCCCACATCGTGTGGTGGCCAGGGGCGGGGTCGAACCGCC
>JARRQM010000158.1:0-4878 GCA_037381765.1 Kineosporiaceae bacterium | reverse complement strand
CGGCGATGAGGAGGCGGATCCGCCGGTCCGGTACGGCGGCCGGGGGCGTCGGTCCCGGCGCCAGGAACACCGGGTGGCACTCCGGGACGCGACCGGGCCACTTGGAGGATCGATCGCGTTCGGGCCGCCGTCGGCGTGCGAGGTGCCGGGAATTCCGGTGGTGCTGGTGGGGCCGGGGCCGGGGCCGCTCGGGGCGCCGACGGGTTCGGGAGCCCGGGGAACGGGCGGGTCAGGGGGGACCGGGGCGGCGGGCTCCGCCGGGTCGATGTCCTGGACGTCGAACCGGAACGTGTCCTCGACCGGGCCGGCCACCTGGACCGGGCCGCTGTCCAGGGTGGGCGTGGGGTCCCCGGTGTCCGGATCCGGTGCGTCCCCGGGACCGGAGCACGGCTGGGGACCGGAGCACGGCTGGGGACCGGAGCCCGCGAGCGGGTTGCGCGGCCGGGGCGGCCGGGGCCGGCCGGTGAGGGTCCGGGTGAGCGCGGCGGAGAAGGCGGCGGCGGACCGGGGCCGGGCCTCCGGGTCCTTGGCCAGTCCGGCGAGGACGGCCGCTTCGAGGCCGTCCGGGAGGTCGGGGCGGCCGATCGGCGGGGGCGGTGCGTCCAGGACGAGGGAGGCGACCCTCGGGTCCTCCGGGTTGAAGGCATGCCGTCCGGCGAGCATCGCGTAGCAGGTGGCGGCGAGCCCGTAGACGTCCGAAACGGTGGAGAACCGGGCGCTTTCCAGGGCCTCGGGGGCGACGTAGGCGGGGGTGAACAGGGCGGTCCCGCTGGAGGTCCGGTTGGTCGGCCCGTCCGGGTCGAACAGGGCGGACACCCCGAAATCGGCGAGTACCGGCTCGTCATCGTCGCCGAGCAGGATGTTCGCCGGCTTGATGTCGCGGTGCAGCACCCCGACGGCGTGCGCGGCGTCGAGGGCGGAGGCGATCCGGGCGGTCAGGGTCACCGCCTCCTCGACCGGCATCGGCCCCTGCACGAGACGCTGCGCGAGGCTGCCGCGGCGGAACAGCGGCATCACCAGGTAGGGGCGGCGTTCCGGGCTCACCCCGGAGTCGAGCAGGTCGACGACGTGGCGGTGCCCGCCGAGCCGGCCGAGCAGGACCCGTTCCCGGTCGAAACGCTGACGGTCCGCGGTCGCGCTGATGTCGGTCATCAGGATCTTGACGGCGACCGGCTGCCCCGTGGTCACGTCCTCGGCACGGTAGACCGCGGCGAAGCCGCCCCGGCCGATCAAGGGACCGATCCGGTACCCGGGGAGCTCCCAGGTGGGATGGCCCGACGTCTCGGACGACTCCGCCCCGTCGCTCGATATGCTCAACGCTGTTCCCGATCCTCTCGTCCCAACCGGGTCCGCGGGGGCGTTCAGGTCCGGATCCGTTCCGGGAACGCGTGTTTCGCAGGATAGGTGTGGGGTGTCGGACGACCCAAGACACCGGGGGGACTGCCCCACGGTCCGGGTGCGAGCCCACCCGATTGCCCTACTATCGCCCCGCAGCGGTGAGATTCTGTTGATAGACCCCCGCGTGAGCACCGGGCAGGTCGCAGGAGCCCGTCATGGCGGAGCGATGACGGGTGACGAGAACGCCGCCGGGCGCCGCCCGGATGCCGCGCAGCCGCGGGACAGGGCTCTGTCGACAGGCGCTGAGAATGGGGGTGACATGGCCGGTAGCGGGGGGTTCGTTCCGGCCCTGACCGTGCAGGCGGCCGGTCGCACCGTCGCCCTTGCCGGCCGGGTCGAGTGGTACGTGGGGCGGGGTAGCGTCGCTGATATCCAGGTTCCCGGGCAATCCGTGGGGAGGCGGCACCTCGTCCTCCGGCACACCCCGGACGGCTGGCTGCTGGAGGACCTCGGCAGTCTCAACGGCACCTGGCACAACGGTGTCGCGGTGCGCTGGCTGCTGCTCGACATCGGCACGCTCACCGTGCATCTCGGCGGCCCCCAGGGGGTTCCGGTGACGGTGACGGTCAGCCTCCCGGACGGCCCCCCGCCGAGCGGTCCGGTACCGCACGGTCCTGGTCCTCGTCCCGGTTCCCCGGGGCCGGTACCGAACGGTCCCGGTCCAGGTCCCGGGGGTCCGGGGTACTACCCGTGGCGTGATCCGGGACGGTCCGGCTGGTAGGGGTCCCGCCAGCGGCCCGGGCCGCGGCCGGTACCCGGGAGGGGACCGCGCAACCGGTCCTCGGGGCGGCCCCAGACCGGGGCCGCGATCTCCGGCGGGTCCTGTTCCGGGGCGGCGGCCCGCGCCGCGAGCACGGCGACCACCACGGCGAGCTCCTCCTCGGTGACCTCCGGGGGATACACCTGCAGCAACGGGGCGGGCAGGCCGGGGCCGCCGACGGCGGGAGGGTCGGGCGGTCCGGCTGCGGTCGGGGTCACAGCGGGATGTTCCCGTGTTTCTTCGCCGGCAGCGACTCCCGTTTCGTCCGCAGCATGCGCAGCGCCCGGGCCACCTCGCGGCGGGTGTGCCCGGGCCGGATCACCGCGTCCACGTAACCGCGTTCGGCGGCGATGTACGGGTTGGCGAGGGCGTCCTCGTACTCGGTGACCAGCCGGGAGCGCTCGGCCTCGACGTCGCCCCCACGATCGGCGAGGTCGCCGAGCTCGTGCCGGTACAGCACGTTCACCGCGCCCGGCGCGCCCATGACCGCGATCTGCGCGGTCGGCCAGGCCAGGTTGATGTCGGCACCGAGGTGTTTCGACCCCATGACGTCGTAGGCGCCGCCGTAGGCCTTCCGGGTGATCAGGGTGACCAGAGGGACGGTGGCCTCGGCGTAGGCGTAGAGCAGTTTCGCGCCGCGCCGGATGATCCCGTTCCATTCCTGGTCGGTGCCGGGCAGGAAACCGGGGACGTCGACCAGGGTGAGCACCGGAATGTTGAACGCGTCACAGGTGCGCACGAAGCGGGCGGCCTTCTCCGAGGCGTCGATGTCGAGGGTGCCGGCCAGTTGCCTCGGCTGGTTCGCGACGATCCCCACGGAGTGGCCCTCGACCCGTCCGAAGCCGATCAGGATGTTCGGCGCGAACCCCGCCATGACCTCAAGGAACTCCTCGTCGTCGAGTACCCGGGAGAGCACCGTGTGCATGTCGTACGGCTGGTTCGCCGAATCCGGCACGAGGGCGTCGAGCACCGGGTCCCCGTCCCCGTCACCAGCGCCGTCGCCGGGGCTCGCCCCGGGGGCGTAGACCGGGGGATCGGACAGGTTGTTCGCCGGCAGGTACCCGAGCAGGGTGCGGACGTAGTCGAGGGCGTCGTCCTCGTCGGCGCCCAGGTAGTGGGCGTTGCCGCTGCGTGTGGTGTGCGTCCGGCCGCCGCCGAGTTCCTCGAACCCGACCTCCTCACCGGTTTCCGTGCGGATGACGTCCGGGCCGGTGATGAACATGTGCGAGGTCCGGTCGACCATCACGGTGAAGTCGGTGATCGCCGGGGAGTACACGGCGCCGCCCGCGCACGGGCCCATGACCAGGGAGATCTGCGGGACCACCCCGCTCGCGTGCACGTTGCGGCGGAAGATCTCCGCGTACAGGCCGAGGGAGACGACCCCTTCCTGGATCCGGGCGCCACCGGAGTCGTTGATCCCGACGACCGGGCATCCGATCTTCACGGCGAGGTCCATGACCTTGACGATCTTCTCCCCGAAAACCTCGCCGAGGCTCCCGCCGAACAAGGTGAAATCCTGGGAGAAGACACACACTTGGCGGCCGTCGACGGTGCCGTACCCGGTGACCACCCCATCCCCGTAGGGGCGGTTCGCATCGAGGCCGAAGTTGTGGCTGCGGTGCCGGGCGAACCGGTCGAGTTCGACGAAGGACCCCTCGTCGAGCAGCGCCTCGATCCGTTCCCGGGCCGTTTTCCGGCCCTGGTCATGCCGTTTCCGTACGGCCTCCGCGGAACCGGCGTGCAGCGCCTCGTCAGTGCGCCGCGCCAGGTCCCGCGCGCGGCCCGCAGTCGTGCGGACGTCGATGTCGCCGGGCGCCTCGGTACCACCGGACTGCGCCACCTTGCCTCCCTCGACCCGGGCGCGCCGCACCGGCACACCTGCCTTGACGGGCCCATCCCATCCGGACGGACCCATCCCATCCGGACGGGCCCGTCCGGACCTGCCTACGTACCCTGTCGGGTGCTCCCCCGGAGGGTAACTCCGGTGCCCGGGACCGGACCGGCCGGAACCGCGCGCCGGTCGTAGCCTGACCGGGTGGACGACCCCGGACGCTGGACCGACCTCGACCGGCCGCCGCTGCTCACCGGCCCGCTGCGGGTGGCGGTCACCGGAGGCCCGGATCCGGCTTGGCGGGCGCTGCACGTCGTCGACTCGACCACCTCGACGAATACCGACCTGGCCGCCCGGGCCCGGGACGGCGAGCCGGAGGGGTACGTCCTCGTCGCCGACCACCAGAGCGCCGGGCGCGGCCGGTTGGGCCGGCAGTGGCAGGCCCCGCCCCGGTCGGGACTCGCCGTCTCGGTGCTGCTGCGGCCCGGTCCGGACCCGGAACGCTGGTCCTGGCTGCCCCTGCTCGCCGGGCAGGCCGTGGTCGACGTACTGCACCGGATCTGCGGGCTGCCGGCCCGGCTGAAGTGGCCGAATGACGTCCTCGTCCCGGACGGTGGGCGGGGCGGCGGGGTCGAGCGCAAGGTCTGCGGGGTGCTCGCCGACCTGGTCGCCGACAGCACCGGACGTCCCGTCGCGGTCGTTCTCGGCGCGGGGATCAACGTGAGCCAGTCCGCCGGGGAACTCCCGGTGCCGACGGCGACGTCCTTGCGCCTCGCGGGGGCGGCGAGTACCGACCGGGGCGTGCTCGCCCGCGCCTACCTGCGGGCCCTGGCGGCCCGGTACCGGTCCTGGGCGCGGACCGGCAGGGACGCCCGGGCCTGCGGGCTCG
>JARRQM010000157.1:8784-11709 GCA_037381765.1 Kineosporiaceae bacterium | reverse complement strand
CCCGGCGGACCGGGGAGGCCGGGATCCGTCCACGACGGGTCCGGAGACGACGGTGTCTCAGCTGAACAACCTGGAACCGCAGCCCCACTGCCCGGCTCCAGCCTTCTGGTACAACAACTTCGCCCGGTAGGTCTGTTCCGCGGAGGAAGCGTCGATCGGGTTTCCGCTCCCTCCCACCGAACGCCAGGTGGACAAGCTGAACTGGTAGAGCCCGTAGTACCCGGCCGGGTTGACGGCCCGGGGGTTACCTCCGGACTCACACTGGGCCAGGGCGGCCCAGTTCAGCGAGTCAACGTCACCGCCCACGTTCGTGGGGGCGGGTTTGGTGCCGACCTGGACCACTTCGTCCTTGGCCGCCTCCAGCTCCGTCGCGCTGACCCGGGTCCGTCCGGTCTCCTTGCCGTTCGCGTAGGTCACCGTGTAGGTGACGCGCCGCGAACCGTTCACGCCCTTGGTGACGACCTTGGTCTGTCCGGTGTAGAGCGTGCTCGTCTTCTCTTTCGTCGTACCGTGCGGTACCGGTTCGACCACGGTGACCGTCTTCTGCTCCATCCGGGTCACCCCGACGACCATTCCGTCGACGACGGGGGCGGAGGCGAGCACCGTGACGCGGTCCTCCGACCGCAACGCGATCCCCCGCTCGGCGAGAAGGTCGGCCACCGTCGGGGCGGTCGTCGTCACGACCTGGGTCCGCCCGTCCGCGGCGACACGCACCGTCTTCGGGGTCGAGACCGACAGGGCCAGCCCGGACCGCCCGATCGGCGTCGACCGGGATGCGGACAGCCGGGCCCGTTCGGTGCGCAGGCCGATGGTGGCGAGCGCCTCGTCGACGGTGCGATCGGTCACCCAGTAGGTCGTCGTCCGCCCGTCCACGGTGAGGTCGACACGGCGGGCGTACTGGACGACGATCTCGTCCCCGTCCTGCACCGGAGTTCCCGGCGCGGGGGCGACCAGGTCGCGCTCCCCCACCTCGATGTGCTCCGAGGCGAGGACCGCCGCGACATCACCGGAGGCATGCACCTCACGGGTCGACCCGTCGACGGTCAACCGCACGACCGCGTCATGCTGGGCGTAGGCGACGGTTCCCCCGACCACGGCGGTGAGGATCACCGCCTGGACCGCGAACCGACCTCTGCGTCCCGACAGAAGTGCGAGCACGTCGCTCCCGACCTCGTCCCTCCCGGGCACGGCAAACCGGAGAGGCGACACGACCATCGGCCGACACTGTCGGTTACGCTACGTGAACGAACCGACTCGCTCCACCTCTCCGGAGTGAATGTCCGACCCCGGCTTGCGGCGACAACGCTAACGGAAGTAGGACGACTGACCAAGACAGGTGAACGGTGGAGCGCCCCGGGGACAGAGACCTACGTCCCGGCGCACCCCACGTTCCCGCTGGTCAGCATGGTGGATCGGGATCGGGACATGGCATTCGTCTCACCAGGGTCCATACAGCTCCGCCATGGTCGCGTCAAGGCGTACGCAGGTATCCCGCACCCCCAATCCGAGGAGTTCGGCGAGCTGCCGGACGATCACCGGGACGAGGCTGCTCGCGTTGGTCCGTCCCCGGTACGGGGCCGGGGCAAGGTAGGGGGCGTCGGTCTCGACGAGAACCCGGTCCGCCGGCACCGCCCGAACGGCCTCGCGCAACCCCTCGGCATTCCGGAACGTCACGTTCCCGGCGAAGGACAGGTACCAGCCCCGGTCCGCACAGAACCGGGCCAGTTCGGCGTCCCCGCTGAAGCAGTGGAACACGGTGCGTTCCGGGGCCCCCTCGGCGGCGAGCACGTCGAGGACATCGGCATGCGCGTCCCGGTCGTGGATCTGCAGGACCTTGCCCAACTTCTTGGCCAGGGCAATATGCCGGGCGAACGATTCCCGTTGCACCTCCCGGCCCTGGCCGGGAGGGGTCCAGTGGTAGTCCAGACCGGTCTCCCCGACCACCCGGATCCGAGGGTCGGCGGCGAGGGCCTCGATCTCCGCCAACGCCTCATCGAGGGCCCGGGCCCCGGCGGCCGGATCGGCGGCGGAGGCCACCACCTGCACCGCCTCCGTCGGGTGCAGGGCGACCCCGCCGAGCAGCTGGGGGTACTCGCGGACGGCCCGGACCGTCCAGCGCGCCGAGTCCAGGCTGCAGCCGATCTGCACCAGACGGGTGACGTTGACCCGCTCCGCGGCGGCGATCGCCTCGGAGACCGGGACCGGGACCTCCCCCTGCCGGGCGAGGTCCAGGTGAGTGTGGTTATCCGCCACCGGCAGCGGCAGCGGCTCCGGTGGGGCGGGGCGAGCGGCCACGGTCAGCCGCGCTCCTGCTCGCCCATCCGGGCGATCTCCTCGGCGATCACCGCATCGTCCAGTTTCCGGAAGACCGGAGTCGGCGCCGGCACCGGGACCCCTGCCTCGATCGGCACCGACTCCCACGCCGCCACGGTCCCTCCGGGACCCCGCCGGTAGTCCCCCATCAGCACGGGATACCCGGGACCGCCATCGAGGTCGTCCACCTCACGGAGTTCGGGCATCGGCGAGACCGTCCCGGAGCCACCGAACGCCTCGTGTACCGCCTGGGCACTGTGCGGGAGGAACGGCGAGAGCAGGGTGCGGCAGTCGCTGACCGCCTGCGCGGCCACGTGCAGGACGGTCTTCATCCGCTCCGGATCCGAGGTCCGCAGCTTCCACGGGGCCTGATCGGACAGGTACTTGTTCGCCTCGCCGACGGTTCGCATCGCCTCGGTGATCGCCTGCTTCTGCCGATGTGTGGCGAGCAGCCCGCCGACGGTGTCGAAGGCGGCGCCGGTACTCGCCAGCAGCCCGCGGTCGGCCCCGGTGAGCGCACCCGCTGCCGGGATGCTCCCGACATTCTTGTGGATCATCGAGGCGGTGCGATTGACCAGGTTGCCCCAGCCTGCGACGAGTTCGTCGTTGGTT
>JARRQM010000157.1:0-8766 GCA_037381765.1 Kineosporiaceae bacterium | reverse complement strand
AGTTGCCCCAGCCTGCGACGAGTTCGTCGTTGGTCCGACGGACGAACTCCGACCAGGTGAAGTCGGTGTCGGCGTTTTCCGGCCCGGCCACGGCGATGAAGTAGCGCAGGGCGTCCGGCTGGTAGCGGGCCAGCATGTCGCGCACGTAGATGACCACGCCACGGCTGGAGGAGAACTGCCGGCCCTCCATGGTCAGGAACTCGCTGCTGACCACCTCGGTGGGCAGGTTGAGCGCACCGAACACCCCCGGTTCCCCACCGCGGGCGCCACGGCCGTCGTAGCCGAGCAGCTCCGCCGGCCAGATCTGGGAGTGGAAGGTGATGTTGTCCTTGCCCATGAAGTAGTACCCGCGGGCGTCGGGATCGTTCCACCAGGCCCGCCAGGCCTCGGGGTCCCCGCTGCGCCGGGCCCACTCGATCGAGGCCATACCCCAGTCGATATCCCGGGTCATCGCCCGCGGGCGGATCTCGTCGAGCAGGTTGAGGGAGAACTTGAGCACGTTCGGGCGCCAGTCGGTGCGGGTGGCCAACCACGAACCGAGGGAATCGGCGAGTGCGGGCAGGTCGAGGAAGAAGTGCTCGCTCTCGACGAACTCCGGCACCTCCCCGTTCACCCGGCTGCGCGGGTTGCGCAAGTCCGTCGGGTCGAGCTGGCGCCCGCAGTTGTCGCACTGGTCGCCGCGCGCCCCGTCGTAGCCGCAGTGCGGGCAGGTGCCCTCGATGTAACGGTCCGGCAGGGTCCGACCGGTGGACGGGGAGATCGCCCCCGTCGTGGTCCGTTCGATCATGTAGCCGTTGCGGTGACAGACCCGGAACAGTTCCTGGGCGACGGCGTAGTGGTTCCCCGTCGTCGTCCGGGTGAACAGGTCGTAGGCGAGCCCGAGGGCATGCAGGTCCTCGACGATGACCCGGTTGTACCGGTCGGCGAGCTGTTTCGGGGCCACCCCTTCCTGCTCGGCCTGGACCAGGATCGGGGTGCCGTGCTCGTCGGTGCCGGACACCATGAGCACGTCATGACCGGCCATCCGCATGTACCGGCTGAACACGTCGGAGGGAACGCCGAATCCGGCGACGTGACCGATGTGTCGCGGGCCGTTGGCGTAGGGCCAGGCCACCGCGGAAAGGACATGCGTCATACCCCGATCCTAGGCAGGTACGCGAACCGGGTTCCGCCCGGCACGCACCACCGACGCCGGACCGGTCAGTGCACGGTTTCCGGGCCGGGGTCGGGCGCCGGGTCCGGGTCAGGGTCCGGTGCCGGATCAGGATCCCGGTCAGGGTGCCGGGTCAGGATCCCGGTCAGGGTCAGGGTCGGGGTCCGGGTCCGGACGGTGCACGGCGGCGTACAGGTCCCGCTTCGACGCCCCCGCGGCACCGGCGACCTCGGCGACGGCCCGTTTCACCCGCTCCCCGGCGGCCACCCGGGCCCGGACCTGCGCGACGAGTGCCGGCAGGTCCTCGGGCCCGGCCTGGACCGGGGGGCAGCCGCCGACGACGAGGGTGACTTCGCCGAGTACCGGCCCGGTGGCCCAGGCCGCGAGTTCGGCCAGGGTGCCCCGGCGGACCTCCTCATGGGTTTTCGTCAGTTCCCGGCACACCGCGGCGGGCCGGTCGGGGCCGAACCGCTCGCCCATCGCCGCCAAGGTCACCGCAAGACGCTGTGCCGACTCGAAGAACACCAGGGTGCGCGCCTCCCCGGCCAACCCGGACAGCGCCCGGTCGCGTTCCCCGGCACGCCGCGGCAGGAACCCCTCGAAACAGAACCGGTCAGTGGCGAGCCCGGACAGGGCCAGGGCGGTGAGCACGGCGGACGGGCCGGGAACCGCGGTCACCGGCAGGCCGGCCCGCACCGCCGCACGGACCACCCGCAGTCCGGGATCGGACACCGACGGCATCCCCGCATCGGTGACGACCAGCACGGTGGCTCCCCCGGCCACGGCGGCGACGAGTTCATCGCCGCGTTCCCGCTCGTTGTGGTCGTGGTAGCTGAGCACCCGGCCGCGCGGGGTCACCCCGAGGGCGGTCGCGAGCCGGCGCAGCCGGCGGGTGTCCTCGGCGGCGACGACATCAACCTCGGCAAGGAGCCGGACCAGCCGCGGCGGGGCGTCCTCGGGGTCACCGATCGGGGTCGCCGCGAGAATGAGGCGGCCAGGGACAGGTTCCGGGAGCACGTCGAGCATCCTCCGGCAGCAGGCCCCCGGGACGCCAACCCGGGCACGCCGGTTCTGCACCTACGATGACCCGGTGACGACGAGCGAGACTTTGGCGTCGGCGAACGGTGGGGCCCCCGGAAACCCGGCCCCGACCGAACGGGGGCCCGGGGAACCAGTACCAACCCGTTTCAGGTCGCTGCTCGCCCGGCTCCGGCCCGGCCCCCGGTTCTGGGGATGGGCGGTGCCCTCGCTCATCGCCGCAGTCGGCGGGTTCCTCCGGTTCTGGCACCTGGATCAGCCACATGAGCTCGTCTTCGACGAGACGTACTACGTCAAGGAAGGCGCCTCCTACCTCAAGGCCGGCTACGAACTCGCGACCAACGGTGACGCGACCCCGGGTCCGGACGAGCTGTTCACCAGCGGCATCACGGACGTGTTTCTCAACAGCCCCGGCTTCGTCGTGCACCCCCCGGTCGGGAAGTGGATGATCGCCTTCGGGGAATGGGTGTTCGGCGTCGACAGCTCCTGGGGGTGGCGGTTCTCGGTCGCTGCCGCCGGCACGCTGTCCCTGCTGATGATCGGGCGGATCGGCCGCCGCCTGTTCGGCTCCACCCTGCTCGGGAGCACCGCGGCACTGCTGCTCGCCGTGGACGGGGAACACTTCGTGCTCAGCCGTACCGGGCTGCTCGACCTGTTCGTCATGTTCTGGGCGCTCGCCGGATTCGGTTTCCTGCTCATCGACCGGGACCGAACGACGGCCCGACTGGCGGCCCGCCTCGCCAGGGACGCCCGGTCCGGTGGGGCCGACGACGACCCGGAGGTCCGTTCCGGGACGGACCTGGCGCGAACATCCGACGCCCCGATTTCCGGGACGGACCCCGGTTCGGGGGCCGACCCAAGTGCCGGAACGGAGCCACGTACCGGGACGGACCCGGCCCCACCACCCGACGCCCCGGACCCCCTGACGGCCCCGGCACGCACCGGAGCGCCCCGGCTGGGGATCCGCTGGTGGCGGACCGCGGGGTGGATCAGCCTCGCCCTGGCCGCCGGGGTCAAGTGGTCGGGTCTGTTCTTCCTGGTTACCTTCGCCGTGCTGAGCGCCCTGTGGGATGTCGGGCGACGACGCCGCACAGGGCACCCGAACTGGCTCGCCGTCGGGTTGCTCCGGGACGGCGCCCTGTCCTGGGTGTACCTCGCCCCGCTCGCGGTGGCCGTCTACATCGGCACCTGGTCAGGGTGGCTGTTCAGCCAGGGCGGGTAATTCCGTGACTGGGGCCAGCAGCATCCGGCGCACGGGTTCAGCCTCGCCGTTCCTCCGGAGGCGACGGGGTGGGGGGGCCTGCTCCGGATCGTGGACGGCCCGATCAACGCGGTCCTCAGCTGGCTGACCGGGTTCATCCCGGACTCGCTGCGTAGCCTGTGGCACTACCACGCCGAGATGTACCACTTCAACGTCACGCTGCACACGCCGCATCCGTACCAGTCGAACCCGTGGTCCTGGTCGGTCCTCGGCCGCCCGACCGCCTTCTACTACCAGACGTACCACACCGGCCAGCACGGATGCGTCGTCAACGAATGCTCCCGGGCGATCACCGACCTCGGCAACCCGGTGATCTGGTGGGGCGGGACGCTCGCCATCGGGGTGTTGCTGCTGGCCTGGGCGTTGCGCCGGGACTGGCGGGCCGGGGCGATCCTCGCCGGTCTGGTCGGCGGCTACCTGCCGTGGTTCCACTACCAGGCGCGCACCATCTACACCTTCTACGCGGTGGCCTTCGTGCCGTGGATCGTGCTCGCCCTCACCTACGCCCTCGGCATGCTCCTCGGATCTCCGGACGCGTCGGCCCGGCGACGTACCTACGGGGCCGCGACCGCCGGGGCCGTCGTCGTCCTCGCAGTACTCGCCTTCGCATTCTTCTACCCGGTGCTGTCCGGCGAGGTGATCCCCCGCTCCGCCTGGGACCTGCGGATGTGGCTGCCCAGCTGGATCTGACCGGCCAGCGTTCCGGCCGGCGTTCCGGCCGGTGTGCCCCTACCGGCGTTCCGGCGGGTCCGTGGGCGGGAACTGGGCGTCGAAGGCGGCATGCAGGTCGGCGAGGGCCTGGCCGAGGAAGCCGCGCCGCGACACGAGGTAGCTGAGCAGCAGCGGGGTCCCGGTCTCCCCGGTCATGGACACCCCGGTGGCCTTCCCCGCGTTGCGCCGCAAGGTGGCGAGCACCCGCTCATTCGGATCGTCCCCGGTCAGCGCCTGGCGCAGCAGCCGGCGGGTAAGCAGACCACGGCGGAACCCCCAGGTCGGCAGGCCGATCAGCTCGGGGTAGGCCCAGGCGGCCAGCAACCGCTGCTGGTCCCAGGTCCAGGTGGGCCGGGAAACGAACTCCGAGGTCGCCGAACCGGTGGCGTCCGCATCGGACATCACCGTCGGCAGGTCATCCGGGATCCGGGGGCTGAGCAGCGTGAACCGGTGGTGCACGAGATCACCGCCCTCATCGCCGCGGGACCGGGCGTGCACGGTGACGGTGAGCCGCCGGCTACGGATGGCGAGGGCGGGGCTGCGGTTGGAAACCTGCACGCTCATCCCGGGGGCGGACACCGTGAGCGTCGCCTGGGTGGTCGCGTGCACGGTCAACCGCCACAGCCCCTGCTGGAACTCCAACCGCCCGGCGAGGCGGGGCAGGGTGGAGTCGAGCCGGCCACCGTCCTCGACCAGATTCACCCCGACGTCCACCGGAATGTTCACCTTGAGCGGGGCCCGGCCGAACCCGAAGGTCTGGTCCGGGGTGAGGGTCCACACCGCGGCGGGCCGCAGGACGAACTCCCGGGGGTCGCGCTCGTCCAGGTCATAGGCCCGGACGTAGGTCACCACCATGGACTCCTGCGGCGTACCGGGCTGCCACTGCCCCGACCCGGCGAACCGGGCGAGCAGGTCCTCGGTCACGCTGATCGGGGCGTTCCGGTCCCCGTCCGTGCGGCCGCCGGTACGCCCCGACTTGCCCATCGGGCCCTGACCCGGCCGCGGTCGCCCGGCAGGCCCCATCCGGGGCCGTTCGGCGTTCACCGGTTGTGGGTCGAGGGTGCCCCGACCCGGCAGTCGACATGCACGTCCACGGGTCGCGGGCAGCCGGACGCCCGGACAGCCCGCCGCCGCGTTCCGCCGCCGTACCGGAGTGCACCGCAGATGCCGTCGTGGGGCCACCCACCACGGTGTGGCCGGGGGCTGACACCGCCCAGGTGCCGCCCCTTGCATAGGAGCGTCCGGACAGAGCCGGACCGTGCGAGGGGACGGTCCGGCTCTGGCAGGGCAGCCCGCCGGAGGAGCGGGCCCGTCCGACTCGCCGCCGGGACCGCTCGGCTCCCGGGTCGGGACGAATCGGTCCCGCCCCGGGCGCCTATGCCACGCTTGGGCCGTGAGCGGGATTGTGACCTTCGCCATCGTGCTCCGCGGATACGAGCGACGAGGGGTCGACGAGATCGTCGACCTCGTCGAGGTCGCCCGCCGCACGAACGATCCGAAACTGGTCGAGCAGGCCAGGGAGGCTCTCGCTGCGCCGCAGATCGTCGTCCGGATGCGCGGGTACGACCGCCAGCCGGTGCACGAGTACCTCACCCGGGCCCGGGCCGACCTGGGGCAAGCAGCCCGAGCAGGAGGACCCCCGAGGCCGCCCCCGCGGTGAAACGGCCGGCACGGACGAGGGCGCGTTCGGCGGCGGGCACCGCGGGCGCGAGGTCCGGGTCGGCGGCCAGCCGCGGGATGGCCGCGCCGGCGGACCCGCGCACGAGCGCAACGACCTCCTCCCGGACCGTGGGCCGGATCCCGCTCTCGGCGAGGGCCGTGCGGGTTCCGGCGGCGAGGGTGCCGAGGAGCAGCCCGCCGAGCAGGGCGACCCCGAGCGCCGCACCGAGCTGGCGGATCGTGGTCTGCAGTCCGGACGCCTGCCCGCTGTCCGCGGGGTTCACCCCGGTGAGGATGACCCGGGTCAGTTGGGCAGTGGCCAGGCCGACCCCCACCCCGTAGGTGAACAGCCAGGCGGCGATGACCGCGCCGGGCACGTCCACCCGCAGGGTCAGGGCGAGACCGCCGGCCCCCGCGGCTTCCAGGGCGAGCCCCGCCCGCACGATCGCCCGGGCCCCGAACCGCCGGGTCAGCTGCGGTGTTGCCGCGGAGATGAGGAACGTTCCGGTGGCGAGGACGAGGATCAGCACGCCGGTGCCGAGCGCGGAGTAGCCGAGCGCCCCCTGGAGCAGGAGGGGCAGGGTGAACAGCAGCCCGAACTCGCCGAGGGCGACGACGAGGGCGGCGGCCGTGCCGTAGCGGAAACCGGGGAGCCGGAACAGGGTGAGGTCGACGAGGACGATCCGGCCCGCCCGGGCCCGGGACCGCTGCCGGAACACGAGGCCGAGGAGCAGGACGGCACCGACGCCGAGGGCGGGAAGGACCGGGGACAGTGCCCCGGACTCCTGCCGCCACCATCCGAAGTGCTGCCCCTCGATGAGCCCGAATACGACGGCGAGCATGCCGAGGGTGGCCAGGACCGCACCGCCCAGGTCGACACCGCGGGGAAGGGTGCTGTCCCGGGATTCCGGGATCGTGCCGAGAGCCCCGGCGAGGACGGCGAGCCCGACCGGGATGTTCAGCCAGAAGGCCCACCGCCAGCTCGCCTCCGTGGCCAACCATCCGCCGATGAGGGGGCCGACGGCGGCCATCCCCCCGATGGTCGCCCCCCAGGTGGCGAAGGCGATGGCCCGGTCACGCCCGGTGAAGGTCGCGTTGAGTGTGGACAGCGCGCTCGGCAGGATCATCGCGGCCCCGATGCCCTGGACCAGCCGGCCGCCGATGAGCTGGCCGGGCCCGCCCGCGGCGCCGGCGATCACGCTCGCGGCCATGAAGAGGACGAGTCCGGCGACGAACAACCGGCGCCGCCCGTACAGGTCGCCGAACCGCCCGACGGTGAGCATGAGCGAAGCGAAAACGAGGGAGTAGACGGCGTTGAGCCACTGCGCGGAGGAGGCCCCCAGGCGCAGATCGTCGATGACCACCGGCAGGGCGACGTTGACCACCGTGGCGTCCATGATCACCAAGGAGGTACCGAGGGCGAGGGTGATCAGCGGCAGCCATCGCCGGTTCCCGCCGGATCGGCCTTCGACTTCCGGAAGGGACTGCACCGAGGCCATCGACCCCACCACCGTTCGGGTCCGCACGTTATGCCGACAACGCTGACGGTAACATCTCGACACTGATGTCGGGAACGGGAACGGGAACGGGAACGGGAAGCAGGGCGGGGCGGGGCAGGGCAGGGCAGAGAACGGAGAGCGGGCGGGAGCGGGCCAGGAGGGGGAACGGTCGACGCGCGCCTGCCCCCCGCCGGGGGAGAATGGCGGCATGCCGAGGATTGCGGCGCCGACCGTGGCCGAACATCACCGGATGCGACGCGCATCCGTGGTGGCGGCGGCCCGCACCGTCCTCGGCAACGATGGGGTTCCCGGGGTGACCCCGGCCGCGGTGGCCCGGGGCGCCGGGCTCGCCCGGAGCAGCGTCTACCAGTACTACCCGTCATCGGCGGCCCTGCTCGCCGCCGCGGTCGAGGCCATGTTCGCCGAGGCCGCCGAGCGCATCCGGGACGATCTGGCCCGCGCCGACAGCCCCCGCGAGCAGATCCGGGCCTACGTCCGCGCCGCGGTGACCACGGCCACCGACCGGTGCGGGCCCTTCCACGGACTCACCGGACTCGTCCTGCCCGAACCTTGCCGGGCCCGGCTCCGGGAGCTGCACGAGCAGCTCGCCGAACCGCTCCGGGCCGCCGTCGCCGCCTCCGGAGCCCCGGCCCCGGAGATCACCTCGGCCCTCGTCCTGGGGGCGGTGGCCTCGGCGGCGAACCTCGTGCAGAACGGGCACGATCTCGACGACGCCCTCGCCCGCACCCTCGACTTCGTCGAGAACGGGCTCCCCGGACCCGGCTGATCCCGGGAACGACCGGCCCCGAGGCTGGCCGCCCCCGGGAACGACCGACCCGGGGGCGGCCACCCCATGGCTGGCTGGCCCCGGGGGAATGGCTGGCCCCGGGGCCGGCGAACCGCTCCCGTGGCCGGTCAGTACCGGGAACCTTCGGCGTCCGGGAGGGCATCGAGGTCGGCGAGGTCGGCCCCGGACAGCCCGACCGTGGCCGCCCCCGCGTTGTCCTCCAGGTAGCGCAGGGTCTTCGTCCCGGGGATGGGCACCACCTGCGGCCCCTGGGCGAGCAGCCAGGCCAGCGCCACCCGGGCCGGTGTGCTGCCGACCCGATCGGCGATCTCCCGGACGCGCTCGGCGATCCGCTGGTTGGCCCGCAGCGCGGCCTCCGCGAACCGGGGCAGCCGGCGCCGGAAGTCCTCCTCCGGCACGTCGTCCACGGAGGTGAACCGGCCGGTGAGGAACCCCCGGCCGAGCGGGGAGAACGGGAGGAAGGTGATCCCGTGCTCCCGGCAGTAGGGCAGCACCTCGGCGAGCGGACCGCGGGTCCACAAGGACAGTTCCGATTGCACAGCAGCGACCGGATGTACCGCCTGGGCCCGGCGGATCTCGACGACCCCGGCCTCGGACAACCCGAGGTTGCGGACCTTCCCGGCAGAGACCGCCTCGG